>DUUZ01000227.1 GCA_012841255.1 Clostridiaceae bacterium | reverse complement strand
GCCCTCTTCGGTTTTGCCCCTGAATTTCTGGGCGAAGCTGCCGAATGCGGGCTCCGGGCCTTCCAGATCATGGCAGGCGTCTTGGACGGCCGTCCTTTCACGCCGGAGCTTTATTCCTATGAGGGGACCTTCGGTGTCGGCTATGCCGTGGCCTCCTTCCTGCCGATGGAGGTGTGACATGAAAAGGAATCCGTATGCAACACTGGCGCGCTCCTCCATCTCCTATTTCCTTGAGACCGGCCGGACCATGGAACTGGCCGGGGATATGCCGCAGGAACTGCTGGATAAAAAGGCGGGAGCCTTCGTCACCCTTTATAAAGGGGATGAGCTGCGGGGCTGTGTCGGCACCATTGCGCCGGTCCGGGAAACCCTGGCCGAGGAGATTATCCGCAATGCCCTGACGGCGGCCTTCCGGGACCCCCGTTTCCCGCCGCTCGAAGAGGAGGAGCTCACCTTCCTTACCATCAGCGTCGATGTTTTGAGTGAGCCGGAGGAGATTGAGTCCATGGCGGAGCTTGATCCCGACCGCTACGGAGTCATTGTCAGCTGCGGCTATCGCCGGGGCTTACTCCTCCCTGATCTGGATGGAGTGGATTCTCCGGAAGAACAGGTCTCCATCGCCCTTCGGAAAGCAGGGATCCTCCCCGATGAATCCTATACACTGGAACGCTTTTCCGTGACCCGCCATCAGGAAAATGACTGATCGGGCAGCAGTCTGTTCCGTCTGCTGGAGGCACTGCCGGATCCGGGAGGGCCAGCTGGGCTGGTGCGGAGCCCGGACCGTCCGGGACGGCCGGGTGATCCCGGACAACTACGGCAAGCTGACCAGCCTGGCCCTTGACCCCATCGAAAAGAAGCCTCTTTCATTTTTTCATCCCGGGACCATGATCCTGTCAGCCGGAAGCTACGGCTGCAATATGGCCTGTCCCTTCTGTCAGAATTTTGAGATTGCCAGGGAAAAAGGGGCCGGCCGCTACAGCCGGATGTTCAGCCCCGACGAGCTTGTGGAACGGGCGCTTGCTTACAGGTCCCGGGGGAATATCGGGATTGCCTTTACCTACAATGAACCCCTGGTCGGCTATGAATTTATCCGGGATACCGCCCGGCTGGCCCGTAAGGAGAATCTGGAGGCTGTCGTCGTCACCAACGGCCAGATTGAGGAAGAACCCCTGCGTGAACTTCTTCCCTTGATTTCGGCCTGGAATATCGATCTCAAGGCCTTTACCGAGGAGGGCTACAAGAGGCTGGGCGGCCGCCTGCAGGAGACCTTGCGGACCATCCGGCTGACACAGGAAGTATCGCATGTCGAGGTGACCACCCTGGTTGTCCCGGGTCTGTCCGACGGGGAGGAGGATATGAAAAGGGAGGCGGAATTCCTGGCTTCCCTGGATCCTGCCCTCCCTTTGCATCTGTCCCGTTATTTTCCCTGTTACCAGTACGATGTGCCGGCAACCCCCAAAGAGACGCTCTTTCGTTTGAAGGAGATTGCGGAAGAATCTCTGGAGCGGGTTGTTTTAGGCAATATTTGAAATCTTCCCGCCTTATCTGAAACCGCCTTCTTCTTCCATGAACTCAATATAGTAGCTCAGATAGTTATTGAGAATATTTCTGAGTCCGGGGATCTGATCCGTGTCAAGAGGGAGGAGGAGTTCAAGATCAGCCTCCCTGGCACTTTCTTTTTCGGAAGGGACAGGCTGAATCCGGATGACGGCCGGGGCGGTCTTTAAGAGTTCCTGATAGCGATCTTCCGGCTGCCCCAGGAGATAGCCTGCGATATGGTTGCTCATTTCCTCCAAAGCGTAGGTCTGAATGGGATCTCCGTCTTCCTCAGGACCTTCAGCCAGGAGTTTGATCCAGGTCTCCCGGTCTTTTTGGGAAGCCTGCGAAGTCGCCTCAATACTGTAATCTGCCTTCATGGCCCGCTGCAATGTGAAGCTGCTCAATTCTGCCAGATAGAAGCGGCGGTTGCCGGCCAGAAGTTCCAGGTAATCCGGATTGCTGCCGGAAAAGGGCAGGAGCATCACCCGGTCGTACTTTTCCCCCTCCTTGTCTTCCAGGGTGAAGCGGATTTCCGACGTCCAGATGTAGTAGGGCGTCACATAAAGTTCATCCGGAGTCTCCGGATGAAAGAGATGGGCGGCATAGCCTTTTGAAAGATCCCGGCTGGCTAAAGTCCGTGGCAAGGCAAGGCCGGGGTTGTCTTCGGCCAGGACCTGACTGTAGATGCGGATGAAGTGTTCGATATCTTTTTGATCTGACAATTCGATGATGTGGCCCCGGGAGCGGTTGGGATTCTCTTCCGGAATCAGGCCGTGGCTGTAGTGAAGCTGAATCTTCTCCGTATGTACGGCATCAGGCATCCTGCTGGAAAAACCGCCTGCCCCCGACATGACGACGAAGAGCCAGACTGCAAAGGGGATAAGAGTAACGGCGGCTGCGGGGACAAGTGTCCGCCAGCGGATCTTTCCTTTACCCCGGATCAGGTTGAAGATCCAAAGAGCGATCAGGAAGCCCAGACCGGCCCCGATCAGAAAAGGTTCGGGGGAGACGGCGGTTACGATGTTGTCCTCGGCGGTCAGCATCCGGAGATAATGAGCCCCGTAGCCGCCCAGCAAGGTCACCGTCATGATTCCCATCCACTGGGTGAGTTCAAAAGGCCAGTTGATGGAGTCAACGCCCGGGGCCATGCCGGTATTCCTCCGGCGGAAGAGGAAGAAGGCGAAGCTCGCTGCGGCCAGGATCAAGAGAGCTGTAACCCAATGGTAATCTTCAATCCCCAAAATAAACATACCCGGCGAAAAGACCTGGAAAAGAGCGGCCAGACCGGGACTCAGATCTCCCGCCGCGGTAACGGGGTTGACATAACCCGGCAGGAATTGGGCGGTGGCATCGCTATAAAGATAGATCAG
>DUUZ01000226.1 GCA_012841255.1 Clostridiaceae bacterium | reverse complement strand
GACAGCCGTGCATATCGGCAGGGACAGCCGCTACATGGGAACCCTTTATGCGGCCGATGCTCCCCGAATGACAGCTGCCACAGCCATCAGCCGCCTCCGCCGGCTTGGCACCCAGACCATCGGCCTTCTTTCGGGCGACCGGGATGCGGCCGTTTCCGGGATCGGCATGGAACTGGGCGTGGACTACATGGCGTCCGGCCTCCTGCCTCAGGGGAAAATAGGGGAACTTGAAAATCTTCGGGATCTGACAGAGGGAATGACGGCCTTTGTGGGAGACGGGATCAATGACGCCCCGGTGCTCCGCCTGGCCGATGTCGGCATCGCCGTCGGAGGCCTGGGTTCGGATGCAGCCATTGAAGCGGCGGATGTGGTCATTATGACCGATGAACTGGAGCGGATCCCCGATACGGTCATCGTGGCCCGCAAAACCAAGAGGCGGGTCTATGAAAACGTAATTCTCATCCTGGCGGTCAAGGGCCTGCTCCTGGCCCTGGGCGCACTGGGGATGGCACCCTTGTGGGCGGCGGTCTTCGCCGATACCGGCGTCCTCCTCCTGGCCGTTCTGAACTCGCTTCGGGCCTATTACAGCAAGGTCTAGACCTGGTTGTTCTCGGAGAAGGTCCGGCGCTCCCGCAGCTCGGAGATAAGATCCTGCAGGGGGATGTTGGATGCGGCCAAAAGAACGATGAGATGGTAGACCAGATCCGCGCTCTCGTAGACAATATCGCTCTTGCGGCCGTTCTTGGCGGCGATGGCCACCTCGATGGCCTGGACGCCCAGCTTGTTGAGGATCTTGTCCAGCCCCTTGTCCAGAAGGTAGTTGGTATAGGATCCCGGTTCGGGCGTCTTTGCACGTTCCTGAACCAGGTCGTAAAGTTCCTGCAAAATAGTGTCATATTCTCGGGCCAAGGGAAAAACCTCCTTCGTTTCCTTCACAGTAATAAAGCATAACACAGGCCGGGGCGGCCGCAGAAGCTGTTGTCATGTATTAATAAACAATTTTATGGACATTTCATTCATAGACACTTGACTTGCATCCTGCGCAGGTGCTATAGTGTTTTCGTTGAACGAATAATATTACGTTTCTACTTCAAAAACGACAGCGGCCGGACCCCCTCCCGGCCGTTTGTCATTTCAGTCCACCAGAATCCTGGGAACCCGTTCATTGATGTTGGTGAAAAGTTCGTAATCGATGGTCCCGTAAAGGGCGGCAAGGTCGCTGGCATTTTGCCGGAAACCGCCCTCCTCGCCGAAGAGCAGGACTTCATCCCCTACGGCGACATCAGGTGTATCCGTGACGTCCACAATGCAGCGGTCCATACAGACCCGGCCCCGGATGGGCAGCATCCTGCCCCGGGAGAAGAAGGCCCCGCAGTTGGAGAGCTGGCGGGAAAGGCCGTCCCCATAGCCCATATTGACGACGGCCAGGAAAGACTCCCGGTCGGTGACATAGGTACCCCCGTAGCTTACCCGGGTACCGGCCGCCACCTGGCCCACCTGCTCAATAACGGTCTTGACCGTCATGACAGGGCGGAGCTTCCGCCAGGCTTCCCCTTCCGGTGCGGCCTTGCCCCCGTAAAGGACGATTCCCGGCCGGACCATGTCGAAATGGAAGCTGCTCTGGCCTGCGATGGCTGAACTGCTGGCCAGATGGCGGGTGACCCGGGGGAAGCCCTGTCTTTGGGCGGCATCCAGGGTCAGGAGAAAGCGCTCCCTTTGCAAGGCGGTGTATTCGGGATCGGTATCGGGCGAGGCCAGATGGGAATAGACACCGGTTACCTTGAGAGAGCGTTCATCCAGGAGGGCCAGCATGGTCCTGACGGCTCCATCCCGGTTGCGGTCATCCGTCAGAAGGCCCAGGCGGGTCATCCCCGTATCCAGCTTGACATGGACCTCGAGAGGGGGGCCGCCGGTTTTTTCGGATGCCCGGGCAAAAGCCGACACCTCGGCGGCCGACACGACGGACTGGGTCAGCCGGTATCTTTTCAGATAAGGGACATGTTCACTTTTCGTTGTGCCGAAAATGAGGATCTCCGACCGTGCCCCGCCCTGGCGAAGGGCGATGGCCTCATCGATGGTGGCGACAAAGAGCCAGCGGACCCCCGCCTCCTCCAAGACCGGAACCACAAGATCCGCGCAGTGGCCGTAGGCATCGGCCTTCACCACGGGCGCCAGCACCACCCCCGGCTCGGGGATGTGGGAACGGATGACCCTGAGGTTGTTGATCAGGGCACTTTTGGATATTTCAGCCCAGGTTTTCTTGGTGTACCAGGGATCTTTGACCTGTGAATAGCGCATCAGACCTCATCCCCTCCTAGACCAGGCGCTTCTTGACATAAGGCGATGTCATGGCCCGCAAAAGAGCCGCATAGTCCGGCGTGAACTCCAGAATATCCCCCACCTTGAAATCGCGGAGCGCATGAGTGACATCCAGGAGCATATGGTCGCTTGAAGCACCCAGGAAGCGGATATTGTCATCTTTGGGAGCCAGCGTGTCGCAGCGGGTATCCTGCTCGCCGATGGCCAGGATGGCCCTCCAGATGTTCCCGAAATCCTCGAAGACCGGAACCTCATTGAAAGAGTTGGGGCCGATCAGGCCATGAGGAACGGAAGGCTTGCGTTTTAATTCCACAATTTCGGCCCGCAGGGTGAAGACATCTGTGAACATGTCCCCGATGGGCCTTCGAAAAGAAGTCTCAATACCGATCAGGTAGCCTTCGCCCAGACGCAGGTGGGTGATGCCTTGAGGCATCTTGTCTTCCTTCAGAAGATAAAGGGATCCCGAGTTTCCGCCGGACACGATGGGAAGGGGGATACCGAAACGCTTGCGGATGGTTTCAGCCAGCTCCGCCAGTTCCGCCAGCTGCCGGCTTTCGGGAATGACCCCGCCGTAGCAGTTAAAGTTGGCCCCGATACCGGCCAGCCAGACACCGCGGAGATTGAGGACCCGGGAGGCCGTCTCGATGATCTCCTCAGGCATGAAACCCTCGCGCAGATCCCCCATCTCGACCATGAGGATGACCCCGTGTTCTTTCTCCAGAGCCAGGGCGGCATCGGACAGAGCTTCAATCACCTCCATGTCCGAGTTGAGGCTGAGATCGGCATAACGGACCGTGTCCATGGCCTGGGAAATCATGGGAATGCGGACCAGCATGCGGGACAGGCCCAGGTCCTGGATGCTCTGCAGATTATCTGTCCGCGAATCTGCAAAATATTGGACACCGGCCTCCTCCATGACCTCGACGGCAGGCCGCCAGGCACAAAGGCACTTGGTCACGAAGTGCACCTGAATGCCGGCCTTGTCGGTCATAGACAGGAGCGTCTGTACATTATGTTTCAATTTTGCCCGGTCGATCAAAAGCTCTGGATATGACATCTTGTCCTCCCATCATCCTTGCTTCAATGAGTCTAAAAGGAGTGTAATGGCCGCCTCCGGATAGGCCCTGGACATGAGGCCCAGGGAGGCCATCAGGTAGTGTTGGTCTATCATAACACGGGCATGGGCAGGCGGATAGAGACGCTCCGGATCCTGCCTTTCCAAAAGCTCCCGCAAGACCTCCGCCATACCTGAAAGCCGGGTCAGGGCCCCGCCTGTGGCGATGACCGTCCCCACCGCTGTCAAATCCCTCCCCCGGACCAGGGTGGTCCGGCCCCGGGCGGTGAATTGCTGGCTGATGCGGCCGGCATGGCGGTCCAATCCCTCTCTGCAGCAGGCCGCTGCCAGGGGCCGGATCAGGTCTTCTTCCTCACGGCTGCGGGGAAGGGCCGGAACCCCGGCCAGTTTTTCCGCATAGTCTTGCGGCAGTCCTCTTTTCTCCTTTTCGGTCATGGCGGCCAGGACATGCCGGCGGTTGACGAAGACTCCCAGATCCCCTTCCACCGAGCGCTTGGCGAAGGGTTCCGGTTCAGCCTGGAAATCCCGGAGATTATCGCTGCCCCAGGTGACTGAATGGACATCGGTCGTAGCCCCGCCCACATCCAGGGTCAGAAGATCTCCCAGGGTCCCGTAAAGGAGCTCGGTCATGGCCATAACCGCTCCCGGCGTCGGCATGATGGTCCCTGTGACCGCCTCCCGGATATGGGCCATGCCGGGGGCCTCGACGATGTGCTCCTCGAAGATGTCCTGGATGACCCGGCGGGCGGGTCCCACCTTCAGCTCATCGATATGGGGGTAGACATTGTCGGTGACATAGAGACGGACACCTCTCTCCCCCGCCATGTCCAGGAGCTCATCCCGGTTGTCGGTATTCCCTGCATAGAGAAAAGGAGTATGGGGCAGGGCGGCACTCAGGAGATCGAAGTTGTAAAGAGCCGTCTCCCGTTCGCCCCCGTCCGTTCCCCCGGCGATCATGATGATCCGGGGAGCCGCCAGGCGGACAGCCTCGACATCCCGGGACCGCATCCTGCCCGAGGTCACCGAACAGAGCACAGCGCCCGAGCCCAGGGCCGCTTCCCGGGCAGCCCGGACCGTCATCTCAGGGACCAGGCCGTGGACTGTCATGGACAGGCCGCCGGCGGCGGAACTGGCCGCAAAAGTTTCACGGGCAAAAACTTCCGAAAGGCCCAGCTTGCGGGCCAGATCCTCCCGGGCCCGGGCCAGGCCCAAAGTGACATCCCCCTCCGCCATGGAGGTGGGAGCCGTCCCCTGGCCCAGCAGGCGCGGCCGGTCGGTCAGCATGCCGTCAAAGGCACTGGCAACCGTTGTTGTGCTGCCGATTTCGGCGACGAGAAGATCGACCTGCATCCTTTTTATTCCCCGCTCATCTCCCGGCGGCGCTTGACCAGGAAGCTGGCCACGTCGATACCGTGGCTGCCCCGGCCGAAGCCTGCGTCCATGCCGGACTCGACCGCTGTTTCGTTGACCACCTGGGTCCCGCCGGCAACCAGGATCAGGCGGTCCCGGACTCCTTTTTCGATGCTGGCATTGGCCAGTTTCCTCATATTCTCGTAATGGACATTGTTGTGGGAGATGATGGTCGAGATCAGGATGGCATCGGCCTTGGTCTCCAGGGCGGCATCAACCAGCTTGTCGATGGGGCAGGAGGTGCCCAGATAGTGGTATTTGATGCCGTAGCCCTCGATTCCCCCGTGCTTGATGTCCAGGATCTCCTTCAGGCCGACCGAATGCTCGTCCTCCCCCACTGTAGCCGCTACTACTGTCAGGGGCTTCTCCCGGATATCCTCCCGGATTTCAGCCTCGGACAGGGTCTCGATAACCTCGGGCAATTCCAAAGTGGACAGATCGATGTCAAAGCCGACCTTGCCCTTCATTTCGATGTAGGTCCCCTCGGACGGGTGCATGACCTGGCTGTGGATGACCTCGCAGTCGGACAGAGCCATCTTCTCTCCGATGGCCAGGGCGGCCACCTCCGCATGACGCTTGTCGCAGGGCAACATCATGGTCAGGACAAGGACCCCGTCGGCCATGAACTCCACCTCCGGCCGGATGAGCTGGGGATTGTCGTAGTATTTCTGTCTTTCGGCGATCCGGGTCTGAACATTGTCGTAGTCGTCCAGCTCGTCGATGAACTGGATCTTGGAGGGGTCCTGGAAGGTATCCCCGCCGATGGCTTCACTGGCGCATTCGAATTGTTCCGGAATATTGTTGTTGCCGAAATGAACCGAGACCGGGGCAAAATAATCAGGGGCCCGAAGGAAAAGGCTGTCATTTCCGATGCCGCCTTCCGGATCCCGGGCGATGCCGTCCCCCTTGCGGTCGGGGTACTCGGCGCTGTCGACAAAGAAGCCTTCCTCGACGGCATTGAAATAGCCGCCGGAGTCGACGATCTCCTCCATGAAGAGGATGGCCCGCTCCTTCAGCTCCCGGACCCGGTCCCCCAGGGGGCCGTCCCGCTTGATCTCCACCATCTGGCGGATGCCGTCCAGGCCTGAGAGGGACTGGCGGGCTGTATTGACTGCGTTGATGTTGAAGTAGTGCCAGGGGACATTGCGGCCTTCATCCGGCGTGATGGTCGACTGGACGTCGGCCGAGGTCAGGCGGGAGATGACCATGTTCAGGGTATGGGTGACGGTGGCCTCCCGGGTCTCCGACTCCATGTACTTGGTGTTCTGCTGGGCGCGGATCTTGTAGTCCCGGAAGAAATCCCGGAGTGCCACGGCATAGGGCAGATCCAGCCGCATGCAGGGGGCCGGCGGGGCAGTGGGCGGAACGCTGGAAAGCGCGATATTCTCCGCCTTGATTCCGCACTTCAGGGAGAACATGGTATTGATGGCATGCTGGACCATGAGCTCCGGCATGACCTTCCAGGCCTCCATGGCGGTGGCATTGGCATTATGGGCACCGTCGATCTGCAGCTGGCCGCCGTAGGCGATGACAGCCTTGCTCTCGCAGGCATCCACGAAGGAGCGCAGCATGTTGATGTTGCGGTAGAGGACATTGTACTGGGGGTCCTGGTGGACGCCTGAGACGCCCTCCTCCACGAACATGACCGCGATATCCGGCCCGGCCACCCCGGAGACGTAGGAGTGGAAATTGATGGGGCGGCCCACCTCATCCTCGATCAGATCCAGGGCTCTGCGGGTGGCCCGGCATTGCTTGCGGGTGACGGGGATGCCCCCGATCCCCTGGGTGGTCCCCTCCATCAGGGAGTCGATATGCGACTGGCCGGCCGTCCGGATGACCATGATGTGGTCGGCCCCGTGCCAGGCGGCCATCCTCATGCGGCGGACGTCGTCCTCGAAGCGGCCCGAGGCAATCTCGGTCGTGATGACGCAGTCGGGCTGGGGATCGATATAGCCAAAGCCCCGGCTGCCGGGCAGGGGGATGGAATTTTTCAGGGGCTTGGAGGTCTCATAGTAGGTGAAATCCCCTACCTGCCTTGCCTGATCTCTTTCCTCCCGCCAATGCCAGGGCCGGCGGGGGGAATGGTAATCTTCCAGTCCGTCCAGGATCTGCCGGATGTCCAGCCTCTTGTCAGGATCCATGGGGATGCCGCTTTCGCGGGCCGGGATCACTTTTTTCGAAGTCATGCTGCACCTCCTGCAAAGAGCTGCCGGGCTTCATCCCAATGATGGCCTTGGATCAGCAAAAGCCCGGTCTCCCGGATGGAGAGGCCGAGTTTTTCTGACAGACGCCAGACCACATGCCCGGCTCCGTGGGGCATGAGCCGCTGCTCCATGACCCCGGTGACGATGGCCTGGGCCTCCAGGCTGGAAAAGCCCATGCGCAGGAGAACACTTCGTTCAATGGCCGGTGTCGTATAGGTCTTCCCCGCCTCGATCAGGGGGTTGGTGATCTGTTCTGCAAGTTCCCAAAAATACTGGTAAAGTTCCTCATCCGACATGGAGGCCAGGTGTTGCCGGCACTCTTCGAAGGATCTCTTTGGCTCTGTCATACAGCAGTCTCCCTTCCTTGGGTCAGCCCTCCAGGTCCTCCAGAAGGCTTCGGGTCTCCTCTTCTTCCAGATTCACCTCTGCTGCCATGTAGGCCACCGCTTCCTGGGAGAAGGGGCCGCCCCCCGCCGCCAGACGGCGCAGAGCAGAGAGGCGCAGTTTTTTCATGTCGTAGTCGCGGACCCGGATCTTGTCGGGATGGTCGGGCAGGATAATGGATTGGCCCGCCACTTCTTCTTCGGGATCCCCGAAGCGGATCTTGATTCCGTTTTCCCGGGCAAAGGTCAGCTGGGGCATGGGGTGCTTGCCGGCCCCTGTGTACTCGGTTTCCTGGACCACGATGGTCTGGTCCTCAGGCAATTCCCTGGAAAGGGCGAAGGCCGCAGCCAGCGACGTATTCCCGGCCGGTCCCCGTTCAATCCCCTCCAGGGCGGCCAGCATCTGGGTCATATAAAAGACCTCGCCCTGCTTGACCAGGAGGTAGCGGTCGATATAGCGAAGGGCCCGGGCGGCGTTTCGCGGGACATCCGACCGGTCGGGAAGGCTGGCAAAGGGGATGCCGAAGCCGGTGTGGCCGGTCGTGAAGGACTTGCGGTTGAAGTCCCGGTCCGAGGCCATGGACAGGCCTGACAGATCGACACTGGCCGCATAGACCTGCGTGTCAAAAAGGCCGGCCTTGCGAAGCCCGCGGGCCGTCCCCGTCAGGTTCCCTCCGCCGGCATGGGTGGCGATGACCACATCCGGGACCAGGTCATACTCCTTTCGGCATTGGCCGGCAATTTCCCAGCCCAGGGTCTCGATCCCGGCGATGGCCGAAGGCGAATAGAGGGAGGCGTTGTAGAAGCCGGTTTCCTCCAAGAGGCAAAGGGCATGGTAGAAGAGTTCGGGACCCACGGTCATCTGGACCACTTCCGCCCCCAGGGCCTCGCACTTCCTTTGTTTTTCCAGGATCTCGGGCTGGCCCTTGAAACGGCTGTCAAAGCATTCCTGGATGACGATGCAGCGCAGTCCCAGCCGGGCCGCCATACTGGCCACCGCCGCCCCGTAGTTGCCGGAGGTGGCGGCGATGACGCCCTTGTAACCCTTGCGTTTGGCATCCCAGACTGAAAGGGCAGCCCGCCGGGCCTTGAAACTGCCCGAGGGGTTGGCGGCCTCGTCCTTGACCAGGATCCGGGCACCGCATCCGGGTTTGGAAAATTTCCTGGACAGGGCCGTAATATTTTTAAGATCCATCAGGGGGGTCCGGCCCACACCCATGTCCCGCTGGATGGCGGCCACCTCTTCGATGGAGATGCCGACACCCTCCATGAGGGCTTCATAGTCGAAGACCGGGGCTTCTTGTTCGTACAGGCTGTAATCGATGCCGGTGGCATTCTTCACAATCTCTGCCTGACGGGCCATGACGGCTTCATAGGACATATCCTTCATCATTTTTCACCTCCGAAAAGCAAATCGCGGACCTGGCAGTGGATCTCCTGAAGTTCGGGAATGAAGTCGCCGTAGCCGTGGACGGGAGCCAGGGGGCGGCCGGTCAGGGTCCCCCTGACCGTGCGGCCGCTCATGGTGGTGACCTGAACCTCCGTACCAGCCGAGGCATCCTCTTGCAGCCAGCCCCGGGTCAGGGCGATCAGGGGCACGGATGCCGTGTCCTCAGGGAGCCGGGGCGCCCTGGAACCGGCCGGCAGGATGACACTCTCAATAACGGCGTACTCGCCCTTCTTGAAATGTTTCTTGCTGCCCCGTGTCAGCTGTTCGGAAAAACTCCCCAAAATAGCCCGGGGGACGGGCAGGTCCAGCATGGACCGCAGGCCGGGCTCGGCCAGAAGCACCTGGGGAATCATGTTGACCACCATGGCGATGGTCCCGATCCCGCCCGGTGTCTCAGGGACGATGGACAGGTTCATGTCATAGCCGTCGGAATGGATGGTGATGTAGTCGCCGGTGTCGACGCCCTCGTCTTCCGGGCAGATCTGCTGGGGATGATCCAGGCGGATGAAAAGCTTTCCGTCGGCCGTTCTGCCGTAGCTTTGCTGGCGGATGCCGGCCAGGTGGCCTTTTTGGGCCTCCCCGTAGGCCGACTTGCGGTCGACATTGGTGACGATGGGATCCCGGGTCTGTTCGATGGAGGCCAGCTCCACCCCCATGCCCGCGGCGATCATCTCCATGGATTCAGGGAAGCCCACGTGGCCGGCCAGGCTGTCCTCGGCGATCCGGCGTTCGAACTCGTCAACCGAAATGCCGACCCCCTGCTCCTCCATGACGGCCTTGCCGAAGGGGGCCAGGTCATTGATCCGGGCCGCCTCGATGGATTCGACCTTTTCACAGGTGCCGGAGACGGCCAGGATCAGGTAGTCCAGGACAAAACCCGGATTGATGCCGGTCCCCAGGACTGCCACCCGCCGTTCACGGGCCAGGCGGTCGATTTCCTCCGCCATTTCGGGACTCCCGGCCCAGGGCCAGGCCATCTCCTCGGCTGTGGAGATGACGTGGACGCCCTGTTCCAGGCAATAGATGAGTTTGTCGTACTGGGCGGCGACGAAGGAGTCGGTGGCCAGGATGACGATGTCACAAAGGCCGGGCGCCACCACCTGGGTGATGTCGCCCGTAATGATCACAGGTTCCCGGTCCCCCCGATCAAGCCCCAGATAGCTGTATACTTCCTGTCCGATCAGACGGTCCCATGTGTCGCAGACACCGGCAATGACGATCCCCTCCTTGGAGGCGATCATCCGGCCGATGCCGCTTCCCATGGCGCCGAAGCCCCACAGGGCAACCCGAATGTCCTGCATATGTCTCCCTCCTCCCGCCCGGCCTCATCCGGGCCTTATGTGATGCCTGATTTACAGACTGATGTGTGTGCCGGTCTTGCCCGCAATGCCGTCCTTGGCGTTCTCAAGCGAAGTGATGAGCGCTGTCCGCCCGGGTCCGGATTTGGCAAAGGCCACGCTGGCCTCCACTTTGGGCAGCATGCTGCCGGGGGCAAAGTGTCCTTCTTCCATGTATTGTTCCATCTCGGCGACGCTGACCTTGTCCAGCCATTTCTCGTCGGGCTTGCCGAAATTGAGGGCCACTTTCTCGACCGCAGTCAGGATGATCAGGAAGTCGGCGTCAATCATTTCGGCCAGGACTTCCGAAGCGAAGTCCTTGTCGATGACAGCAGCCACACCTTCCAGGCGGATGCCGTCCCGGATAACCGGGATCCCGCCGCCGCCGACCGTGATCACCACCTGGCCGGCGCCGATCAGGCTGTTGACGGTCCGGTCTTCGACGACCTCGATAGGCCTGGGGGAAGGGACGACCCGGCGGTAGCCTCGGCCGGCATCTTCCTTCATGACAAAGCCGGTCTCGGCTGCGATTTTCTCCGCCTCTTCCTGGCTGTAGAAAGCCCCGATGGGTTTGGTGGGATTCTGGAAGGCAGGATCCTCTTTATCGACCACGACCTGGGTGATGATGGTGGCCACCGGATGGTTCATTCCCCGCGACTTGATCTCTTCGCGGATGGCGTTTTGCAGGTGAAAGCCGATGTAGCCCTGACTCATGGCCCCGCACTCGGGGAAGGGCATGGCGACTTGACTCTTGTCAAAGGCCAGGTTGATCATGCCGACCTGGGGCCCGTTGCCGTGTGCGATGACCAGCTCGTGCCCTTCCTCGATCATGTCAACAATGGGAACGGCGGTCTGGCGGACCAGTTGACGCTGTTCCTCCGCCGAGTTGCCCAGGGCATTGCCGCCCAGGGCGACGACGATACGTTTTTTCATAAAAAAGCCTCCGTTATTTTGTTTGTATTAGCGACCGATCGTGGCAGCCATGACCGCCTTGATCGTGTGCAATCTGTTTTCCGCCTGATCAAAGACCCGGGAGTGACGGCTCCTGAAAACCTCATCCGTACACTCCATGGCCGTCAGGCCGTACTTCTCATGGATCTCCCGGCCGATCTCCGAGTGAAGATCGTGAAAGGCCGGCAGGCAATGCAGGAAGATGACGTCCGGGTTGCCGGTCGCCTCCACCAATTCCATGTTGACCTGGTAATCCTTCAAAAGGGCGATCCGTTCTTCGAACATGGCCTCTTCACCCATGGACACCCAGACATCCGTATAGAGGACATCGGCTCCCGAAACAGCCTCCTGATCCTCGGAGCATAAAATGGAGCCGCCGGTCTCTTTTGCGACTTCTTCCATCTCGGCCAAAAGGGCCTCATCGGGCCAGAGTTCGCGGGGTGCAAAGGCGACAAAGTCGATGCCCAGCTTGGCCGAGCCGATCATGAGGGAGTTGCCCATGTTGTTGCGGGCATCTCCGGCATAGACGAATTTGATCCGGTTGAAGGGCTTGTGGACATGCTCCCTGACGGTCATCATGTCGGCCAGGATCTGGGTCGGATGATAGCGGTCGGTCAGGCCGTTCCAGACCGGAACCCCGGCATGCCGGGCCAGGGTCTCGACGGTCTCCTGGGCAAATCCGCGGAATTCAATCCCGTCATAAAAACGCCCCAGGACCCGTGCGGTATCCTCGATCGATTCCTTCTTGTTCATCTGGGAATCGGCCGAGCCCAAAAAGGTGACCCCCGCCCCCTCGTCCATGGCGGCCACTTCAAAGGCGCAGCGGGTCCGGGTGGAG
>DUUZ01000225.1 GCA_012841255.1 Clostridiaceae bacterium | reverse complement strand
CTGCTAATCACAAAAGTTTGCAAGATAAGCGTTCCTTCTGTTTTTGTGAAATAACCCTATGTGATCCGCTGTTAAATGTCAAGCGGCAAGGCCGGCAGGACATGCGTTTCAGGGCCCCGCAAAAGTCAAGTACCGGATTGCGGACTAATCTTTTTCCTCTTCGTTATTTCCCCCTATTTATCTTATGATGTAAGGACTTGAAGGGAGGATGTCATGGAACAGAAAGTGACTGAAAGATGGCTGGCCTACCAGCCGCCCTACCGCTGGCAGCGGCTCTTGGATTTTTGGGCCGGCCGGGCGATTGACGGTGTTGAGCAAGTTGTCGGCGGTGTCTACTTCCGTACAGTCAAGATCAAGGAGGCCGGCTGGATCCGGGTGGAGCATCACCCTGAGAAGCAGGCCCTTTCCCTGACCGTGCCGGAGGCCCTGATCCCCGATCTGCCCCTTTTGGAGGCCCGGGTCCGGCACATGTTCGACCTGGACGCAGATCCGGCTGAGATTGACCGCCACCTTTCTTCCATGAATGAAATCCAGGAAGGGCTTTTCCATCCCGGTACCCGGGTCCCCGGATCCTACGATTCCTTCGAGATGTGTGTCCGTGCCATCCTGGGCCAGCAGATCACGGTCAAGGCTGCCCGGACCATCGCATCCAGGCTGGCAGCAGATCTTGGTGAAGCCGTTGACGCGGGGATGGACGGTCTCGACAGGCTTTTCCCTTCGCCGGCCACGGTTGCGGGGCTGGGGGAAGGCGTGGCCGACCGCCTGGGGCCCTTGGGGGTTACCGGCCGGCGTTCCCTGACCATTCAGAAACTGGCAGAGCTCCATCTGGCGGAGTCCATGGACTTTTTCTCCGACCGGGATATTGAAAGCAAGATGAAGACCCTTCTGGCCATCCCGGGGATCGGTCCCTGGACCGCCCAGTATATCGCCATGCGCACCTTCAAGTGGCCGGATGCCTTCCCGGGAACGGATTACGGGGTGAAAAAAGCACTGGAACCCCGGTCGCAAAAGGAAATCGACAAACTGGTGGAAAATTGGAGACCCTACCGGGCCTATGCAACCGTCAACATATGGAACTCACTTTGAGGGAGGTCAACATGTATATCAGCTATTACGACTCGCCCATCGGCCGTCTCATGCTTTCAAGCGACGGGGAGGCTCTGACAGGGATCTGGATTGAAAGCCAAAAGTATTACGCGGCGACAGCAGGCGGAGAATTGGAAGAAAAAAATGACCTGCCCGCTTTCACCCTGACCCGGGACTGGCTGGACCGGTATTTCAAGGGAGAGAAACCCTCAGCCGGGGGCCTGCCCCTGAACCCCAAGGGAAGCCCATTCCGCCAGGAGGTCTGGAAGATCCTCCTTTCGATTCCCTACGGGGAAACCCTGTCCTACGGAGAGATCGCCGACCGGATTTCCAAAGGGAGGCAGGAGGGGAAGACTTCCGCCCGGGCCGTCGGAGGAGCTGTTGGCCACAACCCGGTCTCCATCATCATTCCCTGCCACCGGGTCATCGGTTCGGACGGATCGCTGACTGGTTTTGCCGGCGGACTGGACCGCAAGGTCTGGCTTTTATCCCATGAAGGGGCGAAATTTTCGGACAGACGAGAATAAAAGCGCACCAGCCTATATAATGTTGGGGAGGAGGAGGATCGGTGAAGGGTTTTTTCGATCATAAGCGCCCCGCTTTATGGATTACGGCCAGTCTGGCGGCAGCCAGTGTTGTTCCCGCAGTTCTCCTTCTTCGCAAACCCCGGCAACGAAGACCCCATCCTGAACTTGTTTTCGAGGTTGACAAGATTGCCTATCAGGCGCCCTTCTACTCCGTCCGCTTTGAGGCGGAAACAGCTCCCTACTACCGTTTTTCGGAAGATGCCCGCCTTCTGACAAAAGAGCCCCAAGCCTCCTCCTGGCAGGAACTGGGGCAAATGGAGGAAATCCCCCTCCGCAAGGTCATCTTTGACGATTTCTTCTTTACTGGCGACCGGTCCTATTTCCTGAAGCTCCGCCGCAGGAACCGCCGGGCCTGGCTCCTGGATTGCAGGGAGGGGACGGACCATGTCTTCTATTACCTGCTCCAACAGGTTGGAGGGGATCTCTACCTGGCTTTCGGCTACCGGACCGACGAAAAAGAGGGGGCGGAAGAAAGGGCCTCGATCATCCGCGGTCTTTTCAAGCTCCGCAGCCTGATTTGATCATTTCCTGACCCGGGCATCCGGAGGCAGGTGGCTTTCTATAAAATTCAGGACGGAATCAAAATCGGCCAAAGCCGCATAAACCTGGTTGTGGGTCATAAAGGAGGAGCGAAGGAGGATGGTTTGTCTCCGCCTTTGCACCCGTACTGCGCGGACCTTTCGGAAGGCTGTGTAGCTGGACCGGCGGGATCCGGCAAGAAGGCCGGCGCCTGCCGCCGCGGGCATGCCTGCGGCCAGGCCTGCAGCAGCCGTAAGGTTCCCCAGTTTCTTTGCTTTTTTAGCCTGATCCACAAGCTGGCTGTGCCGGACCCCTTGGCTGTCCATCTCGAAGAGGACCGTGTAGCGCCCTTTCATGATCAGACCATAAAGAGCATAGGCCAAAATGGAAAGGGCCAGAAGAAAGAGGCCGGTGTAAAGCAGGACCGGGCCAAGTTTACCCAGCAGCTCAAGAAAAGGGACACCGTCAAGTGAGATCATGAAAATGAGGGCTGAAGTCAGCAGCCAGGCCACAAGCAGAACTTTCCAGACGGTAAAAAGAAGGGCGGATGTTCGGAAGAGCCTGACTTCGTAAACCCAGCGCCGGACAGCTCTTGAATCTTCCATAAAGGCCTGATCTTCCCGGTCTTTCATCGGCTTTTCCCCCTGTTTCGATTGTAATTCCCCGAAGCCCCTGATTCAAGGGATTGTCCGCCGGATTTTATAATCCCGGCAGCAGCCATCTGTTGCAGCACCATGCGGTAAACTGAATGGAAGAACATGATGCGGGAGTCCCCTATATGGTTTTATCGAGAGCAAAAGAAATAGCCGCAGAACTCACACCCCTTTGGGCGGATCTGCACCGACATCCGGAGCTGAGTTTCAAAGAATATAGAACATCGGAACGCCTGAAAAAGGAAGTTGAAGGCCTGGGCCTGGAGGTCATTGATCTGGGGATGGAGACCGGGTTCCTGGCCCGGCTCCGGGGCGGTCAACCAGGCCGGAAGGCGGCCATCCGGACGGATCTGGATGCCATCGCCATCCTTGAATCTCCAAAGCATGAAGTCCGGTCGGGGACTGACGGCGTCATGCACGCCTGCGGCCATGACTTTCACATGACTGCCGCCCTGGGTGCCGCCCGCCTTTTGAAGGAAGGGGCAGACCAGCTGCAGGGGGATGTTTACTTTGTATTCCAGCCGGCCGAAGAGATTATGAGCGGGGCCCGGGTCATGCTGGACAGCGGACTCCTGGAGGCTCTCCCTCCCGATCTGGATGCTCTTTTCGGCCTGCATGCCCTGCCCCACTATCCCGCGGGAACGGTCCTGTCCGGCTCTGGCTATGCTTCTGCCGGAAAGACCGATTTCAGGATCAGGTATAAGGGGACCGCAGGCCATGGGGGATCACCCCATGAATACCAGGATGTCATCCCGGCCTCCGCCGCCTTCATCCAGGCCGTCCAGACTTTGGTCAGCCGGGAAAATGATCCGCAAAAGGCCTTGGTTGCGGCCGTCCTCACCGCCCGTTCGGAGGGAGAGGACTACTTTGTGTCAGATGCCCTGGAGATGACCGGAGCCATCCGGGCCTTTGACGAGCAGGTCCAGGAGGAGGCAGAGCAAAGGATTGCCGAACTGGCAGAAAATATAGCTACAGCCTACGGCTGTCAGGTTGAGGCGGAGCTCAGCCGGGGGGTCCCGGCCCAGAAGAATGACCCGGATCTCCTGCCGGCCGCCCGCCGGGCCTGCCGGACCCTCTTCTCCGAAGACCGGATTCTGACCGGGCTGCCGCCCTTTTTGGGGGCTGAAGACTTTGCTCTTTTCGGCCGGCGGCTTCCCTCTCACTTCTACTGGTTGGGAACAGGATTCCCCGGACGGGAGAATGCCCTGCTCCACCAGCCGGAATTCCAGATCAATCCGCAAGCGCTGCCCCTTGCGATCGCACTCCTGACGCAATCCGTGCTGGAAGTTTTGGAGGGGGAGGAAGACCATGCTGAAAAATAGATATATCCTGGAAGATCCTTCGCAAATAAGGACTCCGGAACTTCTTTTTTATCCGGACCTGATTGAGGACAATCTCCAAAAAGCGATCGGGATTGCGGGCGGTCCCGGCCGCCTTTGGCCTCATGTCAAATCCCACAAGATGGAAGAGATGGTCCGGCTTTCGCAGGCCCGGGGCATCACCAGATTCAAATGCGCGACTCTGGCCGAGCTTGCCATGGTCATCCGCTGTAGAGTTGACGATGCACTCCTGGCCTATCCTCTGACCGGACCGGATATCCCGGATTTTCTGGAGCTTGCCAAAGGAGCTGAGAGGACCCGGGTCTGGGCCCTGGGAGATGATTACGAAACGCTTCTTCTGCTTTCAGAAGCTGCTGTTCAAGCAGGGCTCCGGATCCCGTTCATGCTGGATGTCAATCTGGGCATGAACCGGACAGGAGTGCTGTTGGAGGATGCGGGGCCGCTTTACCGCTCGCTTTATCCTCTGGCGGGTCTGGACCTTGGAGGCCTTCACTGCTATGACGGCCATGTCCGGGATGGGGACCGGGAGATCCGCCTGGCCCGGGTGAGCCGGACCAACGACGAAATCCGGCAGCTGAAAGAAGAACTGGAAGCGG
>DUUZ01000224.1 GCA_012841255.1 Clostridiaceae bacterium | reverse complement strand
GGCGGCTGACGACGACCTGCTCGATCAGGGGAAGGGCGGCATAGCCGCCTCCGAAGGCAAAGGCGCCGACTTCCAGGAAGGCCAGAAAGAGTCTGATGTAGATCATGGGATTTTCTCCTCGGGTATGAAGGAGAAGGCCAGGATCCCGGCAAGGCCCAGTGCCAGGATAAGGAGCCCGTTGTTGATGGAGGTCAGGTAACCCACGGCAAAGGCCAGGACCATGAGCGAGAAGGAGAAGATTCTATGTTCCCGCAGGCAGACCCGGGCCAGATCATAGACGGCGAAGATCATGATGGCCGAAATGGCTCCGCTCATACCGCGCAGGACCGTCTGGACCCAGAAGTTGGCGGCGAAGGCCTCATAGGCGAAGAAAATGGCTGAGATGATGATAAGGGGCGGCAGGATGGCCGCAAGGACACCCAGGATTGCCCCTGTCCTCCCCTTCAATTTATAGCCGGTCAAAAGGGCGGTACTGACCGCCACCGGGCCGGGTGCTGCCTGCCCCAGCGCAATCAGGTCATACATCTCCTCATCGTCCAGTAGTTGGCGCTTGACGACAAACTCCTCCCGGATGACGGGGATGATGGAATAGCCGCCTCCGAAGGTGATGCTGCTGATCTTGAAAATCGCCAGGAAAAAACTCCATAAACTCATGGTGTCATTCTATCATTACCCTCAAAGCCAATTCCTGTATACTGAGAGCAGTTGAATCCGTCTCATGCTTTTTGAGATCAATCAGAGGATTCGTTCGTCTTGTCTTGACGGGAAAAGGAGGTTCAGGATGTCTGGCCAACGGTTCGTAATTCATGGAGATTTTATTTCAACGCCTGATCCGGGGGAAGTCCGGATCCATGAAAACGCCTACATTACAGTTGAGGGCGGCAAGGTTTCCGGAATTGAAAAGGAGCGCCCCGATACCGGGCCCGATGTCACCTTTATAGACTATAAAGGGAAGCTGATCATCCCTGGATTTTCAGATGTTCATCTGCATGCGGTGCAATACGTTACAAGAGGGCTGGGCTACGACAAGGAACTTTTGCCCTGGCTGAACGACTACACCTTTCCGGAGGAATCGCGTTTTCAGGACCCGGCTTATGGGGAAAGGGTCTTCAATGATGTCGTCCACGACCTTTGGGCGTCGGGCACCCTTCACTGCGCTATTTTTTCCAGTCTGCACACGGACGCTTCCATCCTGCTTATGGAGAAATTTGCAAAGGCGGGGCTTTCCGCCTATGTCGGCAAGGTCAACATGGACCGGAACAGCGTGGAGGAACTCCAGGAGACGACGGAAGAGTCCATCCGGGAAACGGAGCGTTTCCTGGAAGCGGCCAGGCCCTATGAAGAACGGGGGATCCTGCCCATCCTGACACCGCGTTTTGCTCCTTCCTGCTCGGATGAACTGATGCGCTGGCTGGGTGATAAAGCCATGGAGACCGGCCTTCCGGTCCAGTCCCACGTCAATGAAAATCAGGGTGAAATCGCCTGGGTCCGGGAGCTTTTCCCTCAATCCAACAATTACCTGGCTGTCTACGAAGACTTTGACCTCCTGCCCCAATCCAGAACCATCATGGCTCACTGCATCCACAACAGCGAGGATGAAATGCAGATGTTCCTCGACAAGGATGTCCTGGTCGCCCACTGCCCCGATTCCAATGCCAATCTGGCGTCGGGCATCATGGCCGCCGGCGAGATGATTGACCGCGGCATCCGGGTCGGCCTGGGTTCGGATATCGGGGGCGGCAACCGCCTTTTCATCGGCCACGCCATTGAATCCGCCATGAGGCTGTCCCGCCTCCTGTGGGCGGAAAGCGACCACGCTTACCGGACCATTACCTTCGCGGAGGCCTTCCACATGGCCACCGCCGGAGGCGGATCCTTCTTCGGTAAGACCGGCGCCTTCCTCCCGGGCTACTCCTTCGACGCCCTGGTGGTCGATGACAGCCGTTTCACCCGCTATCGCCCCCTGTCCGTTTTCGAAAGACTTCAGAAGTTCGTCTTTGCCGGCGATGACAGACAGATTGAAGCCCGGTACCGTGGAGGGGAATTCCTCCCTTTGCCGGACTTTGATTAAATAAAACCAAATCCTTGAAATGGAGAAGTGCGCGGCCCTGTCCGCGCCGCACAAAGCAATGAGAATTATATGCGTTCCCGATGAGTATGAAATGGGCCTTGCAGCTGCACGCATCATGGCAGCCCTGGTCCGTCTGAAACCGGACGCAATCCTGGGCCTGGCCTCAGGATCGACGCCCCTTGGCGCCTATGCGGAGCTTATCCGTATGCACCGGGAGGAAGATCTCGATTTTTCCCGGATCACCACCTTCAATCCCGACGAGTATATCGGGCTTGACAAGTACCACCCCCAAAGCTACCGGGTCTACATGCGCGACAACTTCATCGATGGCGTCAACATTGACCCGGACAATGTTCATCTGCCCAACGGCATTGCCCCGGATATCGGGGAGGAATGCAGGGCCTATGATGAACTCCTGGAGGCCCGGGGCTTCCCCGACCTGCAGCTTCTGGGAATCGGGACCAACGGACACATCGCCTTCAATGAACCGGCTGCATCCTTTACGGCTGAAACGCATATGGTGGCGCTGACTGAAGATACCATCGACTCCAACCAGCGGTTTTTCGACCGCCGGGAGGAGATGCCGACCCAAGCCATCACGGTGGGGATGCGGGGGATCATGAGCTCTTCCCGGATCCTCCTGATTGCCTCCGGCAAGGGGAAGGCACGGGCGATTGCCCAGACCTGTTTCGGGCCGGTAACGCCCCAGGTGCCGGGGTCCATTCTCCAGCTGCACCGGGATGTCATCGTCATCGCAGACAGGGAGGCCCTGTCGGAAACCGATATAACCTGTTGAAAGGGGATGGAAGATGAGCATGCGAATCCTTGTTGTTGACGACGAGCCGAATATCGTGAATATTCTGCGTTCCAATCTTGAGCGTGAGGGCTACAAGGTCCTGACTGCCTTCGACGGGGAAGAGGCGCTGCGCGTGGCAGGAAGCCGTAACCCCGACCTGATCCTCCTGGACTGCATGCTGCCGGGGGTAGACGGCTTTGATGTCTGCAAGCAGATCCGCAGGGAATCAACCGTCCCCATCATCATGCTGACGGCCAAAAGCGAAGAGATCGACAAGGTACTGGGTTTGGAACTGGGTGCCGACGATTACATCACCAAGCCCTTCAGCGTCCGCGAGGTCCTGGCCCGGGTCAAGGCACAGCTTAGGCGGGTCAGCCTGCAGGAGGACCGCTTCATCCTGGCCCAGCCCATCCGGATCGGAGGTCTGGTCATCGATCAGAACGCCTACCAGGTGACCCTGAACGGCGAGGCTGTGGAGCTGACTCTCCGTGAGTACGAACTGGTCCGTTTCCTGGCCAGTCATGCCGGCCAGGTTTTCACCCGCGAGGAACTCCTTGAAAATGTCTGGGATTACGATTATTACGGGGATGTCCGGACGGTCGACGTCACAGTCAGGAGGGCCCGCGAGAAGATTGAACCGGATCCTGATCAGTTCCGCTATATCCTGACCAAGCGGGGTGTCGGCTATTATTTTTCCCGGGATAATGCGGACGATTTGCCCGACAGCGATTGATGAGTCCCTTTCAGATTGTACTTTTGACGGCGGCGGTTACCGCCGCCCTGATCATCCCCTTCATGCTGTGGAGGAGCCGGCAGGCCAGGAGGCGGGCCAGTCAGGATGTCGTCCGGACCATGCAGCGGATCGCCAATGAGCGCACCGAGTCCCAGACCATTCTCTCCTCACTGGATGTGGGGATTATCGCCTATGGCAGCGATGACCGCCTGCTTGCCTCTAATCCGGTCGCCATTGACATGTTCGGCATTATCCCCGATACCCTGCCGGCTTTCCTGGACCGCTTCGGTACCCACAATGGCATGCGGGCCGCCTTTTATCTGGGCAGTGAAACCATTGCCCGGGAACTCAGCATGGGAGAACGCTATCTGCGCCTGGTCTGCCAGCATCATTCGCTGGGAGGAGGAAGGGGTAATTTTGGCGGACATATCATTACCGTCCAGGATTTTTCCGATGTCAAACGCCAGGAGGAAAGAAGAAAAGCCTTTGTTGCCAACGTCTCGCATGAACTGAAGACACCGCTGACCACGGTCAAATCCTACACGGAGACTTTGTTGGACTGGGGGATCAACGAAAAAGACCGGGAGGCCATCAGGGCAGATATTGAACGGATCTACGAAGATTCGCTCCGTATGGAGGACCTGATTGCCGATCTGCTGCTCCTGTCAAGCCTGGACAGCAGCGGGGCCCCTCTGAACGCCCATCTTCTGGACCTGGCGCTCTCTGTCCGTCAGGTCAGCGACCGGCTCCTGGACCAGGCCCGGGCCAAGCAGATTGAAATCGAGTTATTCGCCATGACCCGGGAGACTGCTGTCTTCGCCGACAAGAACGCCGTGGAGCGTATTCTGACCAACCTGATCACCAACGCCATCCGCTATACCGGAGAGGGGGGGCGGATCCAGGTTTACATCGGCTCCGTCGTCGACGACATCTATGTCAAGGTGATCGATAACGGGATCGGCATCGCCCAGATGGAGCTTGAAAACATCTTCGAGCGTTTCTACCGGGTGGATAAAACCGGATCCCGCCAGTTCGGCGGCACCGGTCTCGGCCTTCCCATTGCCCTGGAACTGGCCAGGATGCACCGGGGAAGGATTGTCGCTGAAAGTGAAATGGGGGCGGGCAGCCAGTTCACCCTTTTCCTGCCGGGGGCCGGCCATCTTCTGAAAACCACTCTGATCGACCTGTCCCGCAAGGAGAAGCCGGCCGATGCCATCACCAAGGCCGCAGCTGCCGCAATCCGGGACTGGGCCAAAGAGGACGAGGGAGACGGCGCTCTTTTGGACGTACATGCCCTCCTTGATATAATTGATGAAAAAGTTGACAATAGTGTCACTATAATTGTATCCAACTGAAAAGAGGTTCACTTGCGCAGCTATATTATTAAGGGCGGAAATCCCCTGACCGGTCATGTCAAAATCGGCGGTTCCAAGAATGCATCCCTGGCTGTCCTGTCCGCGGCCATGGCGCTGGACGGGCCCTGTATCATCGATAATCTCCCGGACATTACCGACCTTTCGGTCCTCCTGCAGATCTTCAGCGACATCGGGGCCACAGTCGAGTATCTGGAACCGGGCAAGGTCCGTCTGGATGCGACAACCATCAATACGCATGAAGTCCTCCACGACCGGGTTACGCAGATCCGCGGCTCTTATTATCTGATGGGGGCGCTTCTGGGCCGCTTCGGCAAGGTGGCGCTCCGCATGCCGGGCGGCTGCGATTTCGGTGTCCGCCCCATTGACCTGCATTTGAAAGGCTTTGAAGCACTGGGTGCCAAAACGGAAATGTCCTACGGCATTGTCTCCTGTGAAGCCGAGGAGCTTACCGGGGGCGGCGTCTTTTTGGATACGGTCAGTGTCGGAGCTACGGTCAACATCATGCTGGCCGCCGTTAAGGCCAAGGGCAAGACGGTCATCGACAATGCTGCCCGCGAACCTCACATCGTGGACGTCGCCAACTTCCTGAATGCCATGGGCGCGGATATCCGCGGGGCGGGGACCGATGTCATCCGGATCAACGGACGGCCCACGCTCCCGGCCAACAAGGAATATACCGTCATCCCCGATCAGATCGAAGCGGGCACCTATATGATCCTGGCCCCTCTGACCGGAGGTGATATCACGGTGGAAGGAGTCATTCCCAAACATATGGAGCCGCTCTCGGCCAAGCTGGTCGAGATGGGAGTCGAGGTGGAAGAAGGCGATGATACCATCCGCTGCTATATGAAGGAAGGTTCCAGCCTCCAGGCCGCCAGTTTCAAGACCATGCCCTATCCGGGCTTCCCCACGGACCTGCAGCCCCAGGCCACCGTCCTGCTCTGTGTGGCTGAGGGGACCGGCCGCATGATCGAGAATGTCTGGGAGAACCGCTTCCAATATGTGGACGCCCTTCGCCTGATGGGGGCCAATATTATCACCTCAGGCCGGCTTGCCGTCGTCCAGGGGAACTCCCATCTGACCGGATCCCAGGTCACAGCCCGGGATCTTCGGGCCGGGGCAGCCCTGGTCATGGCCGGGCTTGCCGCACGGGGAACCACCAAAGTTCTGGATATCGAGCGGGTTGAGCGCGGCTATGAGTACTTTGTGGAGAAGCTGACCCGTCTGGGTGCCCGGATCGAACGCTTCGAATCGGAATAGTATGCCTGTTTACTCTGTTTCACTCCGGTCGGGTTCAAGCGGAAATTCGGCCTTTATCCGGACGGAATCGGCCGGGCTGGCCCTGGACCTGGGTATGACGGGCCGGCAGTATGCGCTTGCCCTCGAATCCCTGGGGGAGTCTGCGGATGGTGTCGACGGCATCTTGCTGACCCATGAGCATATCGATCACAGTTCAGGGATCGGTGTGGTTATGCGCCGTCACAAAACTCCCCTTTACGCCACTTTGGGAACCTACCGGGCCCTCTTGCCTTTCCTGGGGAAAATCGATGAATCCCTGGTCCGGATCATCGAACCCGGCCAGTCTTTCTCCATCCGGGAGACCGTTATCACGCCCTTCTCCATTCCGCACGATGCAGCGGATCCTGTAGGTTTCCGCATCCATACCAAAGCGGGAGATATCGGAGTGGCGACAGACCTGGGCCATTTTTCACAAACAGTCCGGGAAGCTCTGACCGGCTGCCGCATTGTCCATCTGGAAGCCAATTTTGACCCCGACATGCTGGAGACGGGTTCCTATCCGCCCAGCCTGAAAAAACGGATCGCAGGCTCGGACGGCCATCTGTCCAATCAGGAATCGGGGATGGCTGCAAGCTGGCTGATCCGCAATGGGACCGAATCTCTTTTCCTGTCCCATCTGTCCGAGGAGAATAATCTTCCCCCCCTGGCGCTTCGGACCGTCTGCAGCTACCTGGACCAGACCGGTGCCCGGGCAGGCGAGGACTACGTGATCCAGGTGGCCCCCCGCTATAGCTGCTCCCGTCCCATGCTCTGTCAGGACCCTTTCAGCGAATATGTCCCGGGCCAAGGTTTTCCCGGACAACAGCTGACCCTTCCCCTCATCGGTGACCTGTAATGGCAGGCGGAATCTGGCTTATTGCCGGCCTGGGGAATCCGGGCAAACGCTATGACGGAACCTGGCACAATGCGGGCCGGATGGCGGTGACCGAGCTTGGCCGCCGGCATGGTATATCCATAAAAAGAAGGCGTTTTCAAGGACTTACGGGAGAAGGAACCATTGATGGCGTCCGGGTCCGCCTCCTCCTCCCCAACACCTATATGAATCTGTCGGGTGACAGCATCACCCGCGCCATGGCCTTTGAGAAGATCCCGCCCGAGCGGGTTATTGTCCTCTACGATGACTTTGATCTGCCCCTGGGCCGGATCCGGATCAAGGACCAGGGCAGTGCCGGCAGCCACAACGGGATGAAGTCGGTCCTCTCCTATCTGCCCCGGCACCGTTTTCCAAGGGTCCGGATCGGGATCGGTCCCCTGCCTCCCGGCGATGTCATCGAATTTGTGCTGGCAAAGATCCCTGCGGCCGCCCGGGAGACGCTGGACCAGGCCCTGGCGGATGCCTGTGATGCAGTGGAATTGATTGTCCGGGGAGACCAGCAAAGGGCCCAGGAGCGGTTCAACCAAAAGGGATGATGGAAAAGCAAACGCCAAGCGTATGGTTTGATGCGGCAGAAGCCCTCTTTTCCTCCGGTCCGGGTGACCGGCTTTTAAACTCTGCCCGCAAGGGGCTTTCGGCCAATGTGTTCGGACTTCCTGACCCGGCCAAATCCTTTATGATCGCGGCTTTGTCTGAGAAAGAGAATAAGAGGGCCTGTGTCCTGGTCCCCGATGAAGCCCGCGCCCGGGCTCTTTACGAAGAATTGTCGGCCCTGCTCGATCCGGAGTCCATCCTGACCTTTCGCGGCCGGGAGTATTCCCTGGTCCATGTCCAGGCAGCCAGCCGGGAACTGGAGCTGGAAAGGACGGCCGTTCTCTTCCGGCTTTTGACCGGGGACTACAAGATCCTGATTGTGACAGCCCAGGCCGCCCTTCAAAGACTTCGTACGCCAGGCTTTTTTCAATCCTTGGAAATCCCTCTGAAAACGGGGGACGAAATAGAGCCGGAGGAACTGGAAAAAAAGCTGGTCCTTGCCGGATACGAACGGATTCCGCAGATTGAAGCCCCGGGGCAATTCGCCCGCAGGGGAGACATCCTGGACATCTGGCCGCCCGGCCGCCGGGAGGCTCTTCGGATCTCCTTCTTCGATATCCTGGTCGACGAGCTGAAAAGTCTGGATCCGGACAGCCAGCGGTCGCTTACTGCCCTTGGTTGCTGCCTGATCCCGCCGGCCAGGGAACTCCCCCTTCTGGAGCATGAATGGGCAAAGACAGCCGGAAAAGTCAGGGAGCTTTGTGAAGATTACTATCTTCAAGCGGCCCGCGCCGGGCTCAAGCCGGAAGAAATGGAACGCTTGCGGCAGGGCGGAAACCGCGACATTGAACGCCTGGATCAGTCCCTTTACTTTCCTTCCCTGGAGCGCTGGCTCCCTGTTTTTGAAGCTTCAAAATCAACGGTTCTGGACTATCTGGCAGGCGGAAAAGTCCTCTTCTTCGTCGATGAACTGCTGACCTTTTCAAGACGGCTGGACGGGGCCCGGGCAGGCTTTGTCTCCCGCCTCTCTGCTTTCGTGGAAAAGGGGGAGGCCTTTCCCCTGGCCGGGGAGCTGGAGCTTGAGCCGGCTGACATCATGCGGACCATCGACCGGACTTCATCTTTTATTGCACTGGCCGATCTTCCCTCTTCGGGCAACGGTCTTCCCGGGGCTTTGGACCTGACCTTCCGGGCCCGAGCATCCGACAGCTTCAAGAACAAGCCCGACCGTCTGGCAGAGGAACTTCTCCGTATCCGGCAGGCCAGGGGCACAGCCCTGCTTTTTGCCGGCTCTTCCGAACGGGCCGAGCAGCTCTCGCTCTTTTTGGCGGAAAGGAACCTTTACTCGGTCGCCGCCCTGCCGCACAATCTGCCCCGGGGATTCTTCTTTCCGGAGGAGCAAGTCCTGGCCGCAGGCGTGCATGATCTGTTCGGGGTCAGCCGGACCCGGAGGAAGGGCCGGCGGCGTCAGGGCCGGGAAGTCTTTTTCCGGGGTCTGACGCCAGGCTCACTGGTGGTGCATGAAGACTACGGGATCGGTGAATTCCGGGGGACCGAGACCATCGCCACCAGTGACGGTGAACGCGACTACCTGACCTTGGTCTACCAGGACGGGACCCTGCATCTTCCGGTTGACCGGGTGGAGCTCCTGACTCCCTACGTTCCGGCAGGGGATGCCCGGCCCAAGATCTCCCGGATGGGGGGGACGGAATGGAACCGGCAGAAGGAACGGGCACGGACATCCATCAAACGGCTGGTGACTGACATTACGGCCCTCTATGCCGAGCGGCGGAACATCAAGGGGCACGTTTACGCCCCCGATACCCTCTGGCAGGGGGAGTTTGAGTCGGCTTTCCCCTATGAGGAAACCGAGGATCAGCTCCGGGCCGTGGAAGAGATCAAGGCCGATATGGAAAGCGAAAAGGTCATGGACCGCCTGATCTGCGGAGATGTCGGATTCGGCAAGACTGAGGTCAGCTTCCGGGCCCTGTTCAAATGCGTCATGGAAGGGAAGCAGGCGGCTCTCCTTGCACCGACCACCGTCCTGGTCCGCCAGCATTACAACAATCTTATGGAGAGGCTGGACGGTTTCCCGGTCACGGCCCGCCAGCTGTCCCGTTTCGTCTCCGATGAGGAGCAGAAGGAAACCATCAAGAAACTGGCCCGGGGCCAGGTCGATATTATCGTGGGCACCCACCGCCTCCTGTCCAAGGACATCAAATTCAAGGATCTGGGGCTTCTGGTTGTCGACGAGGAACAGCGCTTCGGCGTCGATCACAAGGAAATGATCAAGGCTCTGGCCCCGTCCATTGAAGTCATTTCCCTGTCGGCCACGCCTATCCCCCGGACCCTGCACCTGTCCCTGTCGGGGATCCGGGATATTTCTCTGCTTGAGGAGGGGCCCCAGGACCGGCGGCCGGTCCAGACCATGGTCATGGAGTATTCCGAGGACCTGGTCATCGATGCCATCCTGCGTGAACAGGCCCGGGGAGGCCAGGTGTTCTACCTTTACAACAACACCCATAAGATCGACGGCCGGGCGGCTGAGCTATCAGAGAAAATGCCCGGGGTCCGCTTCGCTGTCGCTCACGCCAAGCTTTCGGAAAAAAGGCTGGAGGAAGTCATTGAGGCCTTTGTCGAGGGGGAATACGATGTCCTGGTTTGTACCACCATTATTGAATCCGGCATTGACATGCCCCGGGTCAATACCCTGATCGTCGAGGACGCGGACCGCTTCGGTCTTTCCCAGCTTTACCAGCTGCGGGGAAGGGTGGGCCGGTCTGACCGGCAGGCCTATGCCCTGATCACCTACAGGCCGGACCGGATCATCGGCGAGGCGGCGCAAAAACGTCTGGCCGCCATCCGGGATTTCACGGAACTGGGGTCGGGATTCCAGATCGCTCTCCGTGATCTGGAGGTCAGGGGGGCGGGCAACCTTCTGGGTGCGGAACAAAGCGGCCATCTGGCGGCCATCGGCTACGATCTTTATACCAAGATGCTGGAGGAGGCGGTTGCCGAAGAGAAAGGGGAGGCCAGGCCTGTGAAAAAGGCCAGGACGGTCGTCGATCTTCCGGCGGATGCCATCCTGCCCTTCTCCTATGTCCGGGAGAGTGCGGAACGGCTGGAACTTTACCGGCGGATTGCCTCGATCGAAAATATCGGGGATTACCGCGATGTCTATGACGAACTTCTGGACCGGTATGGGGACCTGCCGGAGACGACCCTGGCTCTCCTGGATATTTCCTATATCCGTGCCTTCGGCGAACGGGCAGGTTTTGCCCGGATCCGGTCTGACGGGGAGGATATCGAGCTACTCCTGGCCGAAGAGGCCTCCGAGTCCATGGATCTGATCTCCCGGGTCATGGCCGGGGAGACTCCGGATCTCCCCCTGACTCTCAAGGCTGGTTACCGGCCGCTCATCCTGATCCGGGGGGCCGCCAGGAAACCGGCTCTGACCCCGGGCCTTTTGCGGGATTTATTTTCAGGAGCCGATAAAAGTCATTGAAGTTTCACCCAGTCTGTACTAAAATAACGAAGCACGTCCCAGTGGCCTAATGGATAAGGCAGTAGCCTCC
>DUUZ01000026.1 GCA_012841255.1 Clostridiaceae bacterium | reverse complement strand
GGCCCTGCCGGCCCTGGTCAACGGGATCACCATCACCGTCATCAACATCGTCGGCAACTCGGCCATGGCCGGAGCTATCGGCGCCGGCGGTCTGGGGGATCTGGCCATCCGCTACGGGCTTTACAGAAGAGATCCGGGCAAACTCCTGGTGGCCGTTGTTATCATCATCATCATTGTCCAGGTGGTCCAGCTGGTTGGACGCCTGATCGAAAACAGCTTAAGGCGCGATGTCCCCATGGTATCGCTCTGATTCAAAAAACAAGAATGCTTTGAATAAAAGGAGAAAAAAATGAAACAGACAAAAAGAATTCTAATCCTGGCCCTTACCCTGGTCCTTACGGCCGGCCTGCTGGTCTCCGGCTGCAGCAAGAAGAAAGAAGACAGCAAGTTGGTCATCGGCGTCAGCCCGGCCCCCCATGCGGATATCGTGGCCCTGGTGGTGGACGATCTGAAAGCCGAGGGTATCACCGTTGAAATCCGTGAGTTCAGTGACTATGTGACCCCCAATATCTCGCTTTCCGACAAGGATATCGATGCCAACTACTTCCAGCACATCCCCTACTTCGCCGTCGAGAACGAGGCCGGCAAGTTCGGTCTGGAGATCCTGGGCGGGATCCACATTGAACCCATGGCCCTCTTTTCCACCAAGCATGCGTCCGTCGCCGATCTGCCTGACGGTGCCGAGATCATGATCCCCAACGATACGACCAACGAAGGCCGGGCCCTCCTCCTGCTCCAGCAGCTGGGCCTGATCACCATCAAAGAGGGCGTCGCCGGCAGTGCCACCCCCAAGGATATCGCGGACAACCCCAAGAACCTGAAGTTCACTGAACTGGAAGCCGCCCTTATCCCTGAGGCTTACGCCGATGCCGATGCCGCGGTCATCAACGGCAACTATGCCATCGAGCACGATCTGAATCCGGTCAGCGATTCCATCGCCATCGAAGACTCTTCCAGCCCCTATGTCAATGTCATCGCAGTCAAGGAGGGGGATGCCAAGCGGGAAGACCTGCAAAAGCTCCTCAAGGCCCTGCAAAGCGACAAGGTGAAGACCTATCTGGAAGAAAAATATAACGGCGCCGTCGTGCCGGCCTTCCAGAGCAAGGAAGTCGCCGACAAACTGGCGGAGGAATACACGCCTTAAACACAGGACATTTCCTTCTGGTTAACCCGGGGTGTCCGGCCTTTCCTTCCTGTATGATGGGGAAAGAGCCGGGCACCCCGGACTATTTGGGAGGAGATGTGAGATGAAGCGACTCTTAATCAAGAATGCCAAGGCCGTTGTCACGGTCGATGACCAGGACCGGGTCCTGGAAAATACCAGTATTTATATCGAGGATGGAAAGATCCAAAAGATCGGTGACGGTCCCTTTGAAGCCGACCGGGTCATCGATGCATCGGATTCTTTCGTTTATCCCGGCCTCATCAACACCCACCACCATTTCTACCAGACCTTTACCCGAAATCTCCCCCAGGTCCAGAACCTGGAGCTCTTCCCCTGGCTTTTAACCCTCTACGAGATCTGGCGTTATCTGGATGACGAAGCCGTCTACTACAGTTCCCTGACTGCCATGGGGGAACTGGTCCGCTACGGGGCCACCACCATCCTGGACCACCATTACGTTTTCCCGCGCCATAAGGAACAGCACTTCATGGCCCGGCAGTTCCAGGCGGCGGAGGAACTGGGAGTCCGCTTCCATGCCACCCGGGGCAGTATGTCCCGGGGCAAGAAGGACGGCGGACTGCCTCCCGACGACCTGGTCCAGGATCTGGATGCCATCCTGAAAGACAATGAAGAGCTGGTCAAGAAATATCATGACCAGGCGCCCTTCTCCATGCGGCAGCTGGCCCTGGCCCCCTGCTCCCCCTTCAGCGTGACGACCGAACT
>DUUZ01000223.1 GCA_012841255.1 Clostridiaceae bacterium | reverse complement strand
CTTCAGAAAATAGGGCATGAAAAAACCGCCGGCCAGCGGCGGTTTTCCCATCTTAAAAAAACTCTTCTTAGTTCAGGTCAAAGGTGGAAACGACTTCGTCCGGCGTGGGTCCGCCGATGGACAGGATGATGAAGTTGTCCTTCATGGCCACGGTGTTGAAGATGCTTTCACCGGTTGCCCAGTTTTCAACCTCTGACACCCAGACCTTGCGGCCGGTCTCATCGACCCGCTTGTCGTCGAAGCTGCCCGCCATGGCCGGGATGGAGAAGTAATCCTGGGCCGCCTTGGCGTCTTTCATGACATAGGCGTCCACGGAGATCTCTTCCAGTCCGTAGGAAAGGACTGTGGTGCCGTCTCTTTCACTTACTTTGATGGCGGATTCCTCGATATCCAGCAAAGCGGCCATTTTGGTTTTAACTTCATCGACCTTGTAGCCGCCTTTGGCAGCTCCCCCACCGCCGCCGCCGCAGGCCGCGAGCGCAAAGAGCATGACACTTGCAAGGGCCAGGATCAGGACTTGTTTAAATCTCATTTTCATTGGTTTACCTCCAGGTATACTTTGCCTGAAGATTATCATAAATAAGATGAATATTCAATGTGTATACAAAAATTATTCTGTCAAAGTCATACATATAGGGCATCAAAAATGTATAAATAATTATATGCATATTTGGAGGAGGCTCAGGCCTCCTCGTACTGCAGGCGGTAGAGGACCCGGAAAAGACCGTCCCGGGCCAGAAGTTCATCCCGGCTGCCCTCCTCGGCCACCCTGCCCTGGTGCATGACAATGATCTTGTCGGCGTCGGCGATGGTGGAGATGCGGTGGGCCACGGCGATCATGCTCCGGTCCCGGGCCATCTTGGCGATGGCGTCCTGGATCAGAAGCTCGGTTTCCGTGTCGATCTTGGCGGTCGCTTCATCCAGGATCAGGAGCGAGGGGCGGGAGGCGATGGTCCGGGCGAAGGACAGAAGCTGCCTCTGGCCTGCGGACAGGGTAGAGCCTCCTTCCGTGACTGGTTCATCGTAGCGTTTGGGCAGGCGGTCGATGAAGGAATCGGCATTGACGATGCGGGCGGCCTCCCGGGCCTGGGCCGCGGACAGTTCAGGCCTTTTCAGGGTGATGTTGTCCAGGATGGTGCCTGAATAGACAAAGACATCCTGCTGGACGACCCCGATGGCCTTGCGAAGAGCCTTGCGGTTGTAGTCCCGGATGTCCCTGCCATCAATCAGGATCCGGCCCCGGTCGATGTCATAGAAGCGGCAGAGCAGGTGCATGATGGTGGACTTGCCGGCCCCGGTGGCGCCGACGAAGGCCACGAATTCCCCCGGCTCCACGGTAAAGGAGACATCCTTGAGGACCCATTCTCCCTCATTGTAGGCAAACCAGACATTCTGAAATTCGATTTTGCCCGAAAGACCTGTATCAGGAACCTGGAGACGGCCTCCCTCATCTTCGGCCGTCCGGTCCAGGAGCTGGAAGATGCGGTTGGTGGAGGTCAGGGCCGACTGGATGATGTTGTAAGTCTCGGCCAGTTCCAGGATGGGCTGGAAGAAGCGCTGGATGTAATCGATGAAGGCGTAGAGGATGCCGTAGGAGATGATGCCGGACAGATGGCTTTTTCCTCCCAGCCAGATCAGGCCGGCGATACCCAGGGACCGGATGATCTCGATAAAGGGCCGGTAGATGGCGTAGGAGCGGACTTCCCGGCTTCCCAGTTTCAGGTATTTGCTGTTGACCTCATCGAATTCGCCGCTGACCTCCTTTTGCCGGTGGAAGACCTGGATGGTCCGCATGCCCGAGATGTTCTCCGAAAGCTTGGTGTTGATCAGGGACAGGAGGCGGCGCTGGGCCTCGTAGACCTTGCGGATGACCCGGCGGAAGACCACCGAGACCCCGATGATGAAGGGCATGAGGATCATGACGTAGGTGGCCAGGCGGGCGTCCATGGCGTACATGATGGCGATGATGCCGGCCAGGGTGAAGAGGCTCTTGAGGACATTGGAAAGGACCGAGGTGAACATCTCGTTCAGGGTCTCCGTGTCATTGGTCACCCGGGTGACCAGGCTGCCCTGGGGATAATGATCAAAGAAGGTCATGGGCAGGCTGAGGATATGACGGTACAGGTCCCGCCTGAGGCTGCGCAGGATCTTCTG
>DUUZ01000222.1 GCA_012841255.1 Clostridiaceae bacterium | reverse complement strand
TCAGGACAGACTGTTTCTTCTCATCCCCGAAGCTGTAAGATACAGAACCAATCACAGATGTCATTACATCTTTACTAGTTAAGATGTGTCTCAGCATGGACGTGGTCGTGGTCTTCCCGTTGGTGGCAGTGACCCCGATCATATAGAGATCCCGGTCGGGATAATCGTAAAAGGCCCGGGAAAGCTCCGCCAGAGCCTGTCTGGACTGGGGGACACGGACCTGGACAAGGCCGGGAATCTGCGCCGGTCGCTCCAAAACGATAGCGATCGCTCCCTTGTCCAGGGCACTCTCAATATAGAGGTGACCATCAGTCAGAGCACCCGGGATGGCGACAAAAACGAAGCCGGGCAAAACAGCCCTGGAATCGCAGGTTACTCCCTTGACCTCCAGATCAGGGATATCTGACAGAGACTGCGAATTTGACAGGACGCCTAAAAGTTCAGGAAGCTGCATGGCTCTCCCCTTCTATCTGGATCCGTTAATGGAGTAGTCCAGCCAGCCTTGGTGGACCAGGAGCTCTGCGGTCAGGATTGCACCGCCTGCGGCTCCCCGGATCAGGTTATGGGAGAGGCAGACGAATTTGTAATCAAAGATGGGGTCTTCCCGCAAACGGCCGATGGAGATTCCCATGCCATGGCGGGAGGAGGCGTCGTATTTGGGCTGGGGACGGTCGGTTTCCTCAAAATACCGAAGGAAGGGCCTGGGGGCCGAAGGCAGGTTGGCCTCCCCGGCTTCACTGGCGAAGTCACGCCAGCGCATGAGGATGTCTGTGGACTCGATGGGCCGGCGGAAGCGGACAAAGACCGCTGCCAGGTGGCCGAATTCAACCGGAACCCGGACGCACTGGGATGAGATAATGGGTTTTCTGGCCATTTCGATCCGGTCTCCCCGCATGGTGCCCCAGATCTTCAGGGGCTCCCACTCGCTCTTTTCCTCCTCCCCGCTGATAAAGGGAATCACATTGCTCTGCATCTCAGGCCAGTCGGAAAGACGTCTCCCCGCCCCGGATACAGCCTGGTAGGTTGTGACGAAGACTTCTTCAATACCGAAGCCCATGAGAGGAGTCAGTGCAGGGACATAGCTTTGGATGGAACAGTTGGGTTTGGCAACGATAAAGCCCCGTTTGGTTCCCAGGCGCTTGCGCTGGGCCTCGATCAAGGCCGAATGATCGGGATTGATCTCAGGGATAATAAGGGGGACGTCAGGCGTCCAGCGCATGGCCGAGTTATTGGAAATGACTGGGATCTCTGCCTTGGCGATGGTCTCTTCCAACTGGATCAGGGCATCTTTTTCCATGTCGACGGCACTGAAGACGAAGTCCACCTGGCTTTTCAGGTGATCGATTTCATCCGTGCCCCGGACCAGCATCTCCTTGACCTTGTCCGGCATGGGTTCGTCCATCCGCCAGTGGTCCCCGACCGCATCAACATAGGTCCTGCCCTGGGATCTGGGTGAGGCCATCAGTACGGTGATCTCAAACCAGGGATGGTCGTTGAGAAGCAATACAAAACACTGGCCCACATGGCCTGTGGCACCCAAAATACCGACACGGAATTTTTTCATCGCTTAACCTCCAAATGCCAAAGGGGCATTCAGCGAAAGTATATCAATAATGGGGGGGAACTTAAAGAAAGGGCCCCGCCGGATCCGGCAGGGCCCTGCTTATTGGCTAGGCCGTTTCTTCTTCTTTCCTTCGCCGCAAGGCGATATACATGAGCGCCATTCCCATGAGAATGATGCCCGAACCCATGAGCGGATAGCCCAGAGTCTCGCCGGTCGGCGGGACCGGGACGGGCGGGAGCTCGCCGTCAAGATCGGTGACTTCTTCCTTCTCCGACGGCTGTTCAACTTCGTCGGCACCGACCATGACTACGTTCCGGACGAATCCCCGGTCAATATCCTTTTGCGTGAGGGCGTAGGAATCCTGGTAGGTCCACACCTCCCCGACCGCAAGCGTATCAATGACAAAGTCAAGATCGAGCATGGCATCTACCACCCTGACACGGGTCAAGCTGATGTTGCCTGTGTTCACAACTGTAATCTTGTAGTCGATCCGATCGCCGACAGTCAGGTAACCGTCTTGGTCCGCATCAACATATGTTCCCTCTTTTTCTACCGAGAAGGAAGGTTTCTGGTCGGCCGGAAGGGTCAGAACTGCCTCTTCAGAGAAGACAGGAATTGCTTGGGTCTCCCCCTCCCCGCCTGCGGGGACAAAGAAGCCGGATGCCAGAGCCCTGTTGGTCACATGACCCCGGTCCAGATCTTCCTGGCTGACCCGGTGGAGGGCTGTGACCTGGAAGGATTGGCCCGGTGCCAGGGAATCCGGCAGATTCTCAAGATCGAAATCTGCTTGGTCAATCCGGTCGTCCGTGACGGTAAAGGGTCCCACAAGCGTTACATTGCCGGAATTGGTCACCGTGTAGGTATAGGTGATGACTTCACCCACCAAGGAGTAATCCTCCCGGTCAGCTTCCTTTCGAAGCTGAATTTCAGGCTCATAAGCCAGTTCCGTTGTAATCTCCGTCTCGGATCCGACCGGCTGGCCTGCGGGGTCATCCCCCACGGCTGAAGCTAGGTTGTCAACCCGCCCTGCATCCAGATTTGCCTGGGTCAGGACATAGGTTGCTGTAAAGTCGACACTTTCGCCGGGAGCCAGTTCCTCAATGGTCTCTGAAAGCCCCACAAGCTCATCCTCGACCAGGATTCCGTAAAGAGTCACATTGCCCGTGTTGGTCACCCGGATGGTGTAGCTGATCTCATCTCCGGCCCTCGTGGCCGACCCGATATCTGCGAACTTCTCGATCTGGAGTGAAGGCTCTTGCTCAAGGGGTGTGATCTCTGTCGGCTCTTCCGGCTCTTCAATTTCATCGGCAGCCAGTTCAACCGTATTGACAACAGAACCGCGATCCAGATCCTCCTGGGTAAACTCATAGCTGCCCGTAAAGGTCATGGTCACACCCGGTTTCAGCACGTCGATCAGTTCATCAAGGCCGATCATTTCGTCGACGACCAGGACACCGTGCAGCGTGATGTTGCCGGTATTGGTTACCGTAATGGTGTAGTCGATGCGGTCACCCAAATCTGCTCTGCCATTGTCATTGACGTCGACGTAGACGCCGGTTTTCAAGACTTCCAGGTCAGGTTCCTGCAGGAGCGGTGTCTCAATTTCCACCTCACCTGTAACGGCATCCCCGTCCGGATCCTGGCCTTCTGCTGTCGCCCGGTTCGCGACCAATCCGGCATCCAGATCTTCCTGGGTGAAGGCGTAGCTGCCTGTCAGAACCACAGGGTCATCACCAGGATGCAGTTCATCGATGGTCGCATCCAGATCCAGGAGTGCATCCAGGACCCGGATGTCGTAGAGAGTCACATTCCCCGTGTTGGTCACCGTGATGGTGTAATCGATCCGGTCACCGAAATCTGCAACTCCATTGCCATTGACGTCGACATAGAGTCCCGTTTTAGCAATCTCAAGAGCAGGTGTTTTATCAAGCGATGTCTCAATTTCAACCTCGGCCGTCACCTTTTCGCCGTGGGGATCCTCTCCTTCTGCGGTCGCCTTGTTGACGACATAACCGCGGTTCAGATCCTCCTGGGTCAGCTGGTGGCTTCCGGTGAACTTGACCGGGTCATCGCCCGGAGCCAGCTCATCGATGGTCTCATCAATGCCGAGAAGGGCATCCACTACACGGATGGCGTAGAGGGTCACATTCCCGGTGTTGGTTACTGTGATCGTGTATTCAATCTCATCCCCGGCCTTGGATGCATCGCCGATGTCCGCCGATTTTATGATCGAAAGATCCGGATTCCGGGTCAGGGGCGTCGTGATCTCAACCTGGCTGTCGACATCCTCACCGTTGGGGTCTTTACCTTCAACGGTCGCGTCATTGACGACTTGGCCGGCATCCAGGTCTTTTTGCAAGAGCGTGTAGCTGACCACATACTCCCGGCTTTCACCCGGAGCAAGTTGGGTAATCGTCGTGTCCAGGCCGACCAGGTCGTCCACCACGCGGATGGCGTAGAGGGTCACGTTCCCGGTGTTGGTTACGGTAATTGTATATTCAATCTCATCCCCTGCCTTGGGAGCATCCCCAATGTCAGCCGTCTTCTCAATCATAAGTCC
>DUUZ01000221.1 GCA_012841255.1 Clostridiaceae bacterium | reverse complement strand
GTTGCTTGAAGGATAGAGGTACCGAAAGGTGAATTTACACCAACATTCTGGACTTGACTTCTTCTGGTCACCATCTTCCTGATGATATCTGTTGCGAAATCCATATACGCTGCAGAAAATTTTCCTTATCAGTCGTTTAGTGATGTTGCATCAAACGCATGGTATTACAATTTCGTTGAGTTCCTAAGTGCTAATGAGATTGTCAACGGCTATAAAGGCACAGATACATTTATGCCTAACAACAAGATCAATCGCCAGGAAACTGCAAAAATGATTGCTGCAGGCGCAGGTTTAATCTACGAAGGCTTACACTCGACCTTTGACGATGTTGCCGATGACCATTGGGCGGATGGCTATATTGCTGCTTTGCAGAATGCTGGGGCCGTATCCGGTTTTAAGGGAACCAACAATTTTAAACCTAGAGATTACATTAAACGAAGCCATGTTTCTAAAATGGTGGTTCTGGCCTTTAATCTTGAGGAAGGAAATCTTGAGGTAAACCTTACCGATATTGAAGGCGTCGATTGTGAAACCTATATCCGCATACTGGCCAGCAATGGTATTGTCGGTGGTTACAAGGGGACTACCGAGTTTAAGCCCAACAACGAAATAACGAGAGCCGAAGTTTCAAAAATAATATCCCTGGCTATGGAGCCCTCTATATCTAATCCGGAAGGTGGTGGTGGGGATGAACCCGATCCTGATGATGCAGTTCAATGGTATTGCTTCAATATCAATTCTCTAAAATTCCATAGATTGACTTGCCCCAGTGTGGATCGAATGCTTGAAAAGAATAAGAAGTTCATGTTTACCACGAGTTCCAGGGCAGTCGCTCTGGGATATGATCCCTGCAAAGTATGCAAGCCATAATTGTCCCAACTGCTAGCGTCAGCTATTAGATACGGGCTCCTCTAAGTAATTTATGTCCCGACATACGGCTTATTGTAGGGTGGGAAGAGTGGCTCCGCCGCACTGTGAAAAATCAAATATAGAAAATGTTGAGGAAACCCTGGCCAGCCGGGCCGCTCTCTTGAATCTCTTTTTCCCGTTGTGCGCCTGACCGCAAGCAGAAAGGGGCGGGGAGGCTGCCCGCCCCTTTCGGAATTGGCCCCTGCTTGAGAAGAAAGCATCTTCAATCGGCTATTCGGGAGTCATCCTGGATTCAGAAAGACTTCTGCCGGCGGGCGATCAGCGCTGGCTGATTCCCTGGCAGATGATCTAGTCAGGCCCTTCTCACTCCCTTATCCTGCATAGCCATCAAAGCCCCAGCGCAGATGGGCTCTATCGATCAGGTCCAGGTAAGCCTGGTCCGCCTGACCTTGGGGCCGGGAAAAGGGAAGCCGATAGTAGTATCCTTCAACTTCCGATGTCCCATATTTTGCGGGACCCCAAAGCCGCAAGTAGCAAAGAGGATTTCCGACCCCCTCATACCTGTCCAGACTTTCCAGATCTTCTTTGTTGACGGCCCAGATGAGGAGGGGAACCAGGGCACCCTCCCTGGGATCGACCGAAGCATAATAACCGGATCCGCTTTTCCGGAAGGTCAATTCAAATCCGGGCATGACACCGGGGCCCAGGATACGCGCCCGGGGGCAGCGGCTTTTCATCCGCCCCTCATCCATGTTGCTGCCGTAGGCAAAGTAAAGACTTTCACCCGTCTCCAGGATCAGATCATTATTGTTTTGTTCCAGATCTTTCAAGACAAGCAGAGCCTTCCCCCTGACTGCATCGGGGTCAAAGAACCCTTCCGCAGGGTTGCCGTATGCCAGGAGGGAGAGTCTGCCCCGCACTTTCTCCCACAAGCTCGTGAAGGCGGGGCTGAAACTGGCAAATAAACGGACAAAACCATCTGTACCTGCCTTTTCGAAGATCGAGACCGCCTCCAGATAGCCGTCCCAAGCCTCAAAACCGTGTCCCTCAAATTGCCTCTTTGCCGAAGCATCCAAGCCTTTGGCCAGTGCCCGGGTAATATCTTTGTTCCCCCTCATGCGATCCGAGATCAGATAGGCCTTTATAAGGGTGGCTGTCATGAAATAAGTCGGCTTGTAACGAAAGTCCACACGGACATCGGAGGGAATCTCCCCCTTCACAAATTCCCAGAATCCCGTTTCCGCATTTTGCTGCCCGGCAAGATGGATCAGCAGGCCCTCCTCCTGGCCAGACACTTGATCTGCCCAGAAAATCTCCTCATACAGTTTTTGGAGCAGGGCCATTTTCTCCTGCAAGTCCCCGACGTCCGTCCTCTCCTTGATGTCAAACAGTTTCTCCATATTCTTCCTCCATAAATGTATTCGCCTTGATCAGGCCTTATACATTTTAAAATCAGACGAATATGGGCCTGACCCCTCTCAGATAGGCCTATTTGATTTCAGTAAAAAGCTTAGACTTCAGACAATGAATTGCATATACTATTGAATGAAGAGCCGGGAAAACTGGGCGGCAGAAATCCATTTTTTGGACAAATCTCCGGACCAGAAACCTGGTGAAGAAGGAGATGATGAAGATGATACTGACGAAAGAGCAGCAGGCACTGCTCGATGGGGAGAAGGGTGAAACCATGGCCCGGGTCATGAAGACCCTGGTCATGTACGGGGAAGCCTTTTCTGCACAAAAGATGGTACCGGTCACAAGCGAGTATGGACATACGGTCATCAGCTTTGGCATCGGAGTCATGGATCCGGTCTATGACCTCTATGACAGGCTCCTGGAAGACGGGGCGGTCAGCCGGCAGAAACTGTCCGCAGACCCCCGGCCGCTGGATAAGAAGGTTCCCTCTTCCTTCTTGCAGGATCTTGTTTTCAAGATCATGTACAGCAAGCAGGACAAGTACGAGGAACAGCTCCGGCAGTTCGGTCTCATGAACGAGGATGCCTACACCTGTGCCTGTTACTTGCCCGAGGTCAGGAATGTGCCCCGCCGGGGTGACATCCTCTCCTGGGCCGAATCTTCGGCCGTTGTCTATGCCAATTCCGTTCTGGGGGCCCGTTGCAACCGCAACTCGGGCATCATCGAACTCATGGGTTCCATCGCCGGCTTTGTCCCCGAATTCGGCCTCCTGACCGACGAGGGCCGGAAAGCGGACTGGATCGTTGAGATCAAGACGGACAAATTGCCCGAGGCCCAGCTCTTTGGTTCAGCCGTGGGCATGAAGGTCCTGGACCAGGTTCCCTTTATCCGGGGACTGGACAAGTGGCTGGGGACCGAAATTGACGACCGGGCCAGCGCCTATCTCAAGGACTTCGGGGCCGCCACGGCCTCCAACGGTTCCGTGGGACTCTTCCATGTGGAAAACCTGACGCCGGAAGCCGTGGACATGGGCACCTCCCTGATCCGGGAAGGGGCTTCTGTCTATGTTGTCGATGACGCTGAACTGGAGCGGGTCAAGGCCTCCTATCCGGTCATCTGGAAGAAACCGGACGCCAAGCCTAAGCTCTGCTTTATGGGCTGTCCCCATATGACCTTGCAGCAGCTCAAGGATTGGACGGTCAGGGTGGAAGAGGGTCTGGCACAGGCGGGCAACCGCAAGGTCAGGATCCCCACCGTCTTCACCTCTGCGCCGGATGTCATTCGGGCCTTTGAAAAGACCGGATACGCTGCCCGTCTGGAGGCCACAGGGGTGGTCCTGAGTTATATCTGTCCGCTCATGTACATGAATAATCCTCTGTCCAAGAAAATGCCGGTCATCACTTCTTCCAATAAATTGCGCACCTACACCAGTGCCCGTTTCTACACCGACGAGGAGATTCTGGAAAAAATTACCAAGGGGGTGAAATAAGATGGCAAAGATTTTCAAAGGAAGGGTAATTACCCCCGGTAAGGCGCGGGCCCAGGCCCTGGTCTCCCGTTCAGGTTTCAACACCCTGGCAAGTTACCAAACCGCTCTCATGTTCGGGGACAAGGAAGTCAAGTGCGGAGACCAGAACAATCCCGATCTCTACAAGAAGCCCATGATCGCCAAGGCTCTCTGTCTGCCGGAGACCATCGGTTCCACCACGGGAGGCATGGTCCTTTATTGCGCCTGTGCCCTGGAGAAACAGCCGGCTTGCATGCTCTTTTCCAAGACCATCGACCCCCTGGCCGCCTCAGGCGCCATCCTGGCTGCCAACTGGACCGAGGCCTCCATGCCGGTCATCGATGAGCTGGGCCAGGACTTTTTGGATTATGTGAAAGACGGCATGACCATCACCGTGGACGATGACGGCACCGTGACCGTTGAATAAAGACAGGAGACCACTAATGAATCAGGACACACAAGCACTTTTCACACCCTGGAAGATCGGCAATCTGGAACTCAAGAACCGGGTCGTCCTCTGTCCCATGGGCGGTACCTCCATTTTCGGATGGATGGAGCCCCACCACTTTGACAAGGAAGCTGCCAATTTCCTTTTGGAGCGGGCCAAAAACAATGTGGGGCTGATCATCCCCGGCATCGCCCCCATCCGCAATGTCATGGGAGGCGCCTGGCTTTACAATGGACAGGGGAAATTTGACAAACTCAAGGACTTCATGACCGAGTTCCACAAGACGGGGGCCAAGCTCTTCGTCCAGCTGACCGCCGGCATGGGCCGGTCCATGGCCGTCAATGACCTTATGGTTCTCATGATGAAGAATAAGGTCCTGGGCACCTTGGGTAAGCCGCTTTTCAATATGGACTATATCTGTGCCTCAGCCTCAGCCACCCCCAACCGCTGGGCCGAAGATGTCAATTCACGGCCCATGACCATCAAGGAGATTCAAGAGATCATCGAGGCCTTCGGCAAGACGGCCAGACTGCTCAAGGAAGCCGGTGTGGACGGGGTGGAAGTCCACGCGGTCCACGAAGGCTATCTCCTGG
>DUUZ01000220.1 GCA_012841255.1 Clostridiaceae bacterium | reverse complement strand
TCCGCTGCCCGGATACAAAACTTATCCGGCGTTACCAGGAGGCAGCCAGGGGACATCTCCTGTCCATGACGCTGGCGCCTGAACTGGACGGTGCCCTGGAACTCATCTCCGTTTTCCGGCATCTGGGCATCCGGGTGTCATTAGGCCACAGCGGAGCCACCTGGCAGGAAGCCCTGGAGGCCAAGACTGCAGGTGCCGATGCGGTGACCCATCTTGGGAACGCCATGCGGCCCTTTCACCATCGGGAGCCGGGCCTTTTGGGAGCTGCTCTGGATTCGGATTTTTACGCTGAGATTATTGCAGACGGGGTTCACTCCCATCCGGCCTTTGTACGTTTGGCTGAACGGATGAAAGGACCGGACCGCCTGATGCTGGTGACCGATTCCATGATGGCCGCCGGCATGCCGGACGGTACTTACCGCCTGGGCGAGAGTGCGGTAACCGTCCGGGATAAGGTCGCAAGAACCGGGGAAGGAAACTTGGCCGGCAGCACGCTCTCCATGGTCCAGGCCCTGCGGAAGCTGAAAGATTTCACAGGGAAGGCCCTGGAGGACCTGATCCCCTATGCCTCGTCCAACGCCGCCGCCTGGCTGGGTGTGGATGACCGCAAAGGCCGGATTTTGCCGGGCTTTGATGCAGATCTGCTTCTCCTCGATGAAAGTCTTGAAGTCCGGGCGGTCTTTTGTAAGGGCCGGCTTTCATCCTGACTGTCTCTTGGGCTATATTGGGAAGGTCCAGTATTCAAGTTCAACCATTTTGTGAGAAAAGCATGACCGATCCCGGATTGTCCAGAAAAACCATTGTTATTGCCGGCCAGGAGCCTTTGTGCGTCCCCCTGACCCGTCTGCTGGCCAAAGCCGGTATCGGCTCTTTTGTCTTTTTGTCTCTTTCGGAAAAACCGGAGCTGACCGATCATCTGATCGAGGCCGTCCGGGAGGCGGGGACGGGGGCTTCGATCCGCTTCATGCGGCTGTCCCGGCTGGACAGCCAGGATTCCCTTTTCCCCGAAGAGACGGACCTGGCGGCGGACTGCCTGAAGGAGCCCCGGCTCCACGTTCAATTGGAAGAGGCCTGCCGCCGGCAGGGAATCCCGCTTGTTCTGGCCTATGAGGATCAGGACCTGCAGGCGGCGGCTGTGGCGGATCCTTACGCCGGCAGCCTGGGCCTGCTTTTTGACGGGGAGGAGCCCCCGGATTTGCTTTCTCCTGAAGGGATCGGGGACGAGGATGAAGATTATAATGCTGCTTCAGATGCGGCAGATAAGGTCGTCTTGGCCTTAAAGCATGAAATCTCTTTTTCCGCTCCCTCACTTTTTCTTTTCAAGAAGAAGGACCGGAGGCTGGCACATGTTCTTATGCCTTCCTCAATTTCTTTATATCCCCGGCTGGTGCTGATCGGCGGCGACCGGAGGAAACTGGGGAAGACGACACTTTGCATCCAGCTGGCAAAAAAACTGACAGAGCGGGGCATCACGGTCCGTGTCCTCAAGATCGACAATGAGGGCGGGAGCGGGGAGGCCCGGCTCCAAGAAGAGCATAGAGATGAGGAGAAAGCGTCCATCCAGGCTCTTTTTGCAGCCGGGGCGGACCGGGTTTTCCGGATGTCGGGGAGTCCCGCATCCCTCTTCGAACTTCTCCCTTTCGCCCTGGGTGAAATTTATGAGACAATGGACGATAAGAGTATTCTGCTCTGTGAATCCAATACTGCACGCCGCTTCCTGCAGCCGGGGCTCTTCGTCCAGCTGGAAGGCGCGGGAGGCAGTATCAAGCCCTCGGCCGTGCTGACCCGGCGGCTGGCGGACAGGATTCTCCCGTCACCTTTTTCTGAAGGTGACGTTGATGCATTGACAGCGCTGATTGAGCGGATGATTGACGACAAACCATGGAGAAACAGCAAAAATGACATTTGAATTCAAAGTCGAAGACCATGTGAAGGATCTTGAGGAGTTCCAGGCGGAACTGGATCAGATCAAGGATGAACGGGGGATGCTCATGCAGGCCCTCCATCTGGCCCAGAACCGTTTCGGCCATATCCCCATCCCTATCCAGCAGATTATTTCGGATACCCTGAAGGTCCCCATGTCGACCGTCTACGGTGTCATTACCTTTTATTCCCGATTTACCCTGATCCCCAAAGGGAAATGCGATATCTCCATCTGCATGGGGACGGCCTGCTATGTTCAGGGGGCCGCTGAAATCCTGGCAGAAGCCGAAAGATTATTGGGGATCAAGAACGGGGAGACCACCCCGGACGGCCTCTTCTCCCTTTCGACTACCCGCTGTGTGGGAGCCTGCGGCCTGGCACCGGTGGTCACGGTCAACCAGGAGGTTCACGGGCGGATCAAGATGGTCGAAATGAAGAAACTGATCGCCAAATTGAAAAAAGAGTATACCGCTGAGGAGGAGCAGGGCGCATGAGCATGACCATAGAAAAGCTGAATCAGATCCGCAAGGAATCTTCCCGGACCATGAACCTCCGGGGACTGCCTTCCGACCATATAGACGGCCCTTATAAGTGGTCGGTGGTCATCTGCATGGGCACCGGCTGCACCTCTTCGCGTTCCCCTGCCATCCGGGAGAAGCTGCAATCCCTGATTGACCGGGACGGCCGGCAGGGCGAAATCGAGATCGTCGGGTCGGGCTGTTTCGGCCTTTGCGCCGCCGGCCCTATTGTCATCGTCCACCCGGGCGGCACCTTCTACAGCTATGTCAAGGTCGAGGACATCGACCGGATTTATGAGGAACACCTGGTCGGCGGCCAGCCGGTCCTGGACCTGGTCGATGAATCGGCCAAAAAAGAAAGCGAACTTCTGGCTTACTCCCAGGTCCCCTTCACTGCCCACCAAAAGCGGGTGGCCCTTCGCAATACCGGCCATATCGATCCGGAAAATATCCGGGAATACATCGGCCTGGGCGGATACCAGGCCCTCTATAAATGCCTGACGGAGATGACACCGGATGAAGTCATCGAGGAAGTGACGGCATCCGGCCTTCGCGGCCGGGGCGGCGGGGGTTTCCCTGCCGGGCGCAAATGGTTCTTTACCCGCCAGGCACCAGGAGATGAGAAATATGTCATCTGCAACGCCGATGAGGGAGACCCGGGAGCCTTCATGGACCGCAGTATCCTGGAAGGTGACCCCCATACTGTCCTGGAAGCCATGGCCATCGCAGGCTATGCCATCGGTTCACCCCAGGGCTATATCTACATCCGTGCGGAATACCCCATCGCCGTTCACCGGCTGGAAATCGCCATCCGGCAGGCCGAGGAACTGGGCCTTTTGGGTGAAGATATCTTCGGGACCGGTTTTTCTTTCAAGCTGGAACTCCGGCTGGGAGCCGGCGCCTTTGTCTGCGGCGAAGAGACGGCCCTGATCCACTCCATCGAGGGGCATCGCGGCATGCCCACCTCCAAGCCTCCCTTCCCGGCCAATGAGGGGCTGTGGGGGAAACCCACCCTCATCAACAATGTGGAGACCTTTGCCAATATCCCGGTCATTCTGACGGACGGAGCCCAGGCCTTCAAACAGGTAGGAACCGAAAAATCCCCGGGCACCAAGGTCTTTGCCCTGGGCGGCAAGATCAAGAACGTGGGCCTGGTGGAAGTGCCCATGGGCATGACCCTCCGCCAGGTGGTCGAAGACATCGGCGGCGGCATTCCAAAGGGCAAGAAGTTCAAGGCGGTGCAGACCGGCGGTCCCTCAGGCGGTATGCTGGGCGAGGAGTTTCTGGACACCCCCATCGACTTTGATACTCTGACCCAGGTCGGTTCCATGATGGGCTCGGGCGGCATGATCGTC
>DUUZ01000219.1 GCA_012841255.1 Clostridiaceae bacterium | reverse complement strand
GCTCCGAGAAAATGGGGGAGCGGTGGACCCCGTCCTCATCCAGGGGCCTTCCCAGACCTGACAGGCCGAAGATGATGAGGGTCAGGTCGCTTGTCCTGGGGATGACCGGTTCATGGCCGGCATGGGCTTTCAGGGGCTTCCTCTTGGAGCCGTCCGCTTCGCAGAAGAGGATACTATCATTCCTTCCGGCTGAACGCTGTTCACGGATCCAGGCATCCAGCCTATCCGGATCGACGCCCTTGTATTTGTCCTTTGTTCCTTCAATCAGGGAACCGAACCAGACGCCCGATTCTTGGGGAGCTTCAAGGAATATTCTCTTCAATGCAGGGTTTTTATCCTGTTCAGCGGTCAGGGGAGGCGACAATCTGCCCCCGGCGCCGGGGATACCCATGGCCGTCGTGGTGGTCAGGATGGAACGTTTGCGAAAGGAGTGCTGGAAAAGATCCGTGAGCGTGGTTGTTTTCCCGCCGCCTCCGACAATGCTGACCAGGAAGGGGGAGGGATAATGCAGGTCCCGTCCTTGGATCAGGGATTTGAGGTAGTCGTGCAGGCCGGTTTGCAGCATGGAGACCCCGCTCACTTGAAGCGGACCAAAATAGCCTCCAGGACCCCGCCGGCGATGGTTCTGCCCTTGTCGCTGATGGTGCGGACATAATCCTGGTCTCCCCGGGGGTCCACATCACCGATCTTCTGGCCGGTATGAACCTTGAAGCCCGGTGCAATAAGGCCGCGGACGACTCCGTCGATGACTGTCCGGACGGGCTCTCCGTCTACGGTCAGGATGATATCCCCTGCCTTGACCAGGTCGCCGATCTCCCGGACGTTGGAGGCCGTCCCCGCCTTGGGAGCCCTAAGGACCCGGTCCTTGTCCACCCCGGCAATGTTGCCTGGAATTCCGGTGTTGAGGATGGCTTCCCCCTCATGGATCAGCTGCCCCAGATAGTGACCGCGCTTGGTCTCGATGACCACATGGGCGTCGCGGCCGGCTTCAATGCCGGGTCCCAGGCCGATGACCAAAGGCGCCCAGCTCATGTCGTAGTCGGGAGTCTTCTTGCTGATGGTGGCATCGATGAAGACATCCGGCTTCAGAAAATCCCGGACCTCCCTGTCGGGCAGGGTGAGGACAGGGACCAGGCCGTCATCCAGGGCCGGCTCGATTTCATCGAGAGACTGAATCAAGCTGGAGGTGACCCCATCGATCTCCCAGTCGCCTTCGTAGATGGCATTGCAGTAGGAGACGGTCCGGCGGACGCAGGAGGGTGCAGGCAGATCACAAAGGACGATGCGGAAACCCGAATTTTTCAGTTTGTGAATGACAGCCGAGGCCAGATCGCCCCCGCCTCTGATCAGGATGGTGAGATTCATGATGGACTCCTTTTAATCGGACTTGGCGGCCCTGCCTTCTTTAGTCGGCAAGACTGTCAAAATACCCCTGGATCAGGACAACAGGCGTCCCCTTGTCGCCGCTTCCCGAAGTCAGGTCCGCCAGGGAACCCAGAAGATCGGTCAGCTGGCGGGGCGTAGTACCGCCGGCGTTGGTCTCAAAATCCTTGTCTTCTTCCTTTTCGGCGATGGCCTGGCGGATGGCATCCTCCAGGGCCTGGCCGTTGAGGTCGGCGAATTTATTGTCAGTCAGGTACTTCAGCTTCAGCTCCTTGGGCTTGCCTGAAAGTCCATCCGTAAAGGCAGGGGATACGACCGGGTCGGCCAGTTCCCAGATCTTGCAGACCGGATCCTTGAAGGCGCCGTCACCGTAGATCATGACTTCGATATGGCGGCCGGTTTGTTGCCGGAAAAGATCGGAGACGGAATTGACAAAGGCCTTGCCGGAGCGGGGAAAGAGCTTGATGTGCTCTTCGCTGGCCTTGTTGCTGCCCAGAAGTCCGTACTGGGCATGGTAGCCGCTGGTGCCGACGGGTTCCGCCAGGATGTCGTCCAGCCCCAGGACCCGGCGGGCACCGGCCTTGCGCAGGAGCCTCTTGGTCCTTTCCCGGGTATGGACATCACAGACCAGGGTATAGGGGGTGAAGTCCAGGATGGCCAGGGGATCATTGGCCAGGATGATTTCGGCCTCGCAGCCTTCGGCTGTGATGATCTCCCGGTAAAAGTCGACGTAGTCAACACCGGTGAAGGTATGGGGGTTGGCACCGAAAAGCTCCCTGTAGCGGGATTCAGACAGGCAATCCTTCAAGGGATCGATTCCCTTGGCGTCCATCTGATCCAGGTCCATCAGGCTGTTGCCCACCTCGTCCGAGGGGTAGCTGAGCTGGAGGACGATTTTTTTGGCACCGCGGGCGATCCCCCGCAGATTGACGGCGAAACGGTTGCGGCTGAGGATGGGGAAGATGACGCCGATCTCGCCTTCAGGGAATTTTCTCTTAATATCGAAGGCGATGTCGTCGCAGCTGGCATAGTTGTTTTCAGCCCGTGCGACAACGGATTCCGTGATGGCAACGACATCCCGGTCATGGAGGTCGAAACCCTCTTCCCGGGCCGCCAGCAATACGCTGTCGACAATAATTTCAAGGAGATTATCTCCGCTTTTTATGATGGGGGTGCGAATGCCTCTGGAAGTTGTTCCGGTACGTCTCATGGTCTTTGATGCGGAAAAATCCGCTTCTCCTTTCGGGAGCCCACGTTCGGGCGTGTCTCTTGTTGCCTGAATCCCCGCCCGGGGTACCGCCCCCGCCGGTTGCCCGGAAAGCGGAAAAAATGGGCGCCGGCCCCCTGGCCAAAGGCTTGAAAGGCCGGCGCAATTCAAATGGCGGAGACATGTGAGAATCGAACTCACCCGGGAGGCTCCTAACCCCCCTCAACGGTTTTGAAGACCGCGGGGCACACCAGAACCCATCTGCCTCCACCGTGTATTGTCCAGCTTGGCGGGGCTTTTGTCAACTTGGAAGCGGCAAATTCCCTTGTGTTACAGATGGATTCCTAGTCCATGAGGAGGGGCCGGCCCTGGCGGACCAGCCAGATAATCTTCTCCTTGACCCGCCTGCCGGTTGCCCGCGAAATGGCGTCGGCATAAGCGGCCATCTGGATGCCGTAGCGGTCCGTCATAAGCTTTCGGGCATCACCCTGCCCTGTCCGGTCAGTCTTGAAATCCACCAGGACCGCCTGCCCGTCCTCCTCGACAAACCAGAGGTCGATCATGCCCTGGACCAGGGTGTTTTCATCAGCGGGGAAAGAAGGATCCAGGCGGCTGGATGGCAGGGCCAGGGTAAAGGGCATCTCCCGGTAAACCTTGCCGCTCTTCTCTTCGGTCTCAAGCAGACGGCCGGCCAGGGGACTCTTGGCCCAGGCCATGACTTCCCGGGCCAGGCCGGAGGCGGCCTTCTTCTCGCCGGGGGTCAGAAGACCCTTGTCCTCCAGCTTGTCCAACTGTGAAAGATAATTATTTTCGCCCTCATCTGCTGCCTGCTGCAGGACCCAGATATCCAAAAACTGGAAGACCGTGTGCATGGCCGTCCCCAGGGCACTGCCCCGGATCTGGCGGTCCGCCTCCCGCTGTCTCATAATGTAGGGCATGTCTGCGGTTTCCTTGTCCCAAAAGGCAACAGGCTCCGGGGCGTCATCCCCTTGATGCAAAAGAGACAGTGTATCCAGCCCCCTGCGCTGGAGCTCCGTGACCGTGACCTTGGCCGGTGTCCGGGCCGCTTCCTGTTCAGGAATCGGGGAGGTCAAGAGCCGCTGCAGCTCCTGGATTTCCTGCGGGGATCTTTGATCTTTTCCCGTCGGCAGCCGGTCATCCTCCAGGATTTCAGCATTGTCTTCCCTGCTCTTCATAACTTCTTCCAGGAGTCCGTCCCAGTTTGTAATGCGGGCCTGATCAAGAGAGGGGGGGAGGAGGTTTTTTTGAAGGCAAACGCCCTCCTTGCTGCCGGATAGAGCCAATAATTCCTGGGCAAAGCCGGGATAGCGGGCGGTGAAGTAGGCGATCAGCAGATCTGCATCATGGCGGAGCGAGGAGAGGACGGATCCGGGGATCAGGCCCCGTTCTGTCCGTTCAAGGAGGCCGAGGCCGCCGGTTGCCCGCTGGACACGGGCTATTCTGTCCTGGTAGGAGGCCGTGTCGCCGGGCTTCTCCCCTGAAAAAGGCAGGATCAGGTAGAGGCCGTGGATGGCCCGGGTCATGGCCACGTAAAGCCTGCGCCAGGCTTCTGCCCGGTCCCGGTCCCGCTCGGCCTGGAGCATGGCCTGGAAGGGCGGGTTGTTGATCAGGGTCATGCCGTCCCGGCTGATGCTGGGAGAGGAGAGCCCTTCTTTGTCCGAGAAGACCACGACATTCCGATTCCCGGCCCGCTCCCAGGCCGAGTCCAGTCTGCCCAGGATGACATAATCCCATTCCAGGCCCTTGGATCTGTGCCGGGTCAGGATCCGGACGGCCCCGGGCAAAAGGACGCTTCCTTCCGTACCTTCAAAGGCGCTTTCCTCCATCAGCCTTTGCAGGCGGTCCAGCGCTCCCCTGACACCGGGCCGTTCCCTGTTTTCCGTGGCGAAGAGATCCAGCAGGTAGTCCAGGCTGGCCAGGTAGTCCCCGCCATAGGGCGACCGGGCCAGATAGGCAGTATAGTCCGTCTCGGAAATAATGTGATTCAGAAGATCCCGGACGGAAAGCTCCTGGCTCAAAAACCGCCAGTTTTCCATCCTTTGGGAGAATTCTTCTGCCTTGGTTTTCAGCGGATGGTCTTCCGCATCAATTAACCGGGTCCATTTTTCGTGGAAGAAAGGCCTTTGCTTTGAAGTGTTCTCAAGTACCAGGGCCGCCGTTTCCATCAGTTCATCGCCGGTCCAGGCTTGCGGCGCGAAGGGGCCCACCAGCAGGGAGATCAGGGGGATATCCTGGAGGGGATTGTCCAGCAAGGAAAGGAGGGCCTCCAGCTGCCTGTAAACCAAATTATCCGAGAAGGGCTTGCCCGACCGGGTGGTGACGGGAATTCCCAGATGGTCCAGGACCGTCTCGTAATTCCTGCAGTCCTCATTGGTGTGAAGGAGGATGGCGATCCGGTCGTAGGCAATGCCCTGGCCGGCAAGCTCCATGACAATGCGGGCGGCGGCAAAGGCCTCCCGGGCAGCCGGTGTCATCTTGATGTCTTCGGCCAGGGCGGCGGCCAGCGTCTCTTCATCTGATGCGGGTTTTCTGACACCGGTCAGAAGATCCAGGTAAACACCGAAAGTTTGCGGCTTCTCCCGGTCCAGTGTCTTCCATTTTTCCTCTTCCGCAATCAGCATCTGGCTTTCGTCATACTCGATCTCACCGGCCTTCTTCGTCAGAAAGGCCGAAAAGAAATCATTGATGAAGTCAAT
>DUUZ01000218.1 GCA_012841255.1 Clostridiaceae bacterium | reverse complement strand
GTTCCGGGTCAGGATCCATATGGTGGACCGGTGCCAGATTAATTTCGTCATAGGAGGACAGGTTGAGGAAGCTGAAAGTCAGGGCATTGAAGTGCGGAATCATCAGGCGTTCCGGCTCCACCGCAACAAAAGTCCCCCGCCCTTTCTGAATTTCCAGGATACCGTCTGAAACAAGATCTGCGATAGCCTGGCGGACTGTCGGCCGCGAGAGGTCCAATTCCTCACATAGGGTGATTTCTGAAGGAATCCGCTCTCCCTGACGGTACACACCGTCCTGGATCCGCTCGACAATCAATTCCCTAAGCTGAGCATACAGCGGGACACTGCTGTGCCTGTCTAGTTTCATAATGGCGCCTCCTGCGAACTGATACTAACATCATATCATAGATACAGCTAATCATAACGTGCGGACAAGCAAATTTCAATGACGTCATGACAAGCCGTTTAGGCAGGCAGTTCAAGCTTCTGCGAGAATGGACCGCAAAAAGGTCCTCCGATGGATGGGACAGGGTCCCAGGCGGCGGATGACCTCGATATGGGCGGCGGTGCCATAGCCTTTATGGGATGCAAAGCCGTATTCCGGATACTCTTCATCCCACTTCACCATCATCCGGTCCCGGGCCACCTTGGCCAGGACCGATGCGGCCGCGATCACATTGTGGCGGGCGTCTCCACGGATCTCCTCCCGGATGGGAAAAGACAGGCCGGGGATATGGACGGCATCGATCAGGGCCAGATCCGGGGTCAGGGGCAGCTCCAACAGGGCTCTTCGCATGGCTTCCCGGGCGGCTGAAAGAATATCGGTCCGGTCGATCTCCCCCTGGTCCACCATGGCGATGGACCAGGCCGACGCCTTGCCCCGCAGAAGGTCATAAAGATAGTCCCTTCTTTTTTCCGTCATCTTCTTGGAGTCGTTCAAACCGTAGAAGGTCACGCCCGGGGGCAGGATACAGGCTGCGGCCACAACAGGGCCTGCCAGGGGGCCTCTCCCCGCCTCATCCACTCCCGCAATGGCAAAATAACCCTCTTCCCGGAGTTCCTGCTCTAAGAGACCCATGGCTCGAAAGCGTTCCCGGTCCCGTTCGGTAATCCGGATGCCTGAGTTTTCCTTATTCCCCATGGTTCAGCTCTTCGGTCACAGACGGCCGCTCCAGGCTGATCCGGCCGATCCGGCCGGCCCGCAGATCTTCGATCAGCATCCTGGAAAAACGCAGGATATCCACATTCCCTTCCGGTAACTGGCAGCCCATGCGAAGTCCGGCCTCGGAAAATGCCGCTGCCAGATCCTGTTCATCTGAAGGGGCTGTCCCGTAACGGCCAGCCAGTTCCTCGGGATAAAAAGAGAAAAGAAAGGAAAAAAGCCAGCGGCCCACTTCCTCCAGGGGCAGGATGCTGTCCCGGATGGCGCCTGTGGCGGCCAGTCCCATGGCTTCTGCCCGGTCGGCTAGCTTCAATGGCAGGATCCCCGGGGTATCCAGGAAGTGAAGCTCGCTGCCTGAACGGAGCCAGTTGAGCTTGACAGTCACTCCAGGCCGGGATTCCACCCGCGCCGACCGCTTGCCTACGAATTGGTTGATCAGGGTGGATTTCCCCGTATTGGGTATCCCCGTGACCAGGACCCGGAGCGGCCGGACCCGGCGGCCCTGTGCCTTGGCTTTCTCTAGGATGGGGGCGTGGATTTTAAGGAGATTTCTTCGGATCAGGCGGATATCTGCCGGCTGGCGGAGATCACAGACAATGGCTGTCAGATCCTGGTCCCGGAAGTGCTCCAGCCACAGGCTGCTGACCTCCCGGTCGGCCAGGTCCGCATGCGACAAAAGAAGGATATGAGGCTTTTGAGGCTTCAGCTCCAAAAAGACCGGGTTCCGGCTGGCGATGGGGATACGGGCATCGGCGATTTCTACGACGGCATCGACATGGCGCCAGGCATTCTTCAGCTCCCGGGTGGCACTGGCCATATGGCCGGGGTACCAATGGATCTGCTTGCCCCCTGTGTCCTGGTTCACTGTCTTGCCTCTCCCTGGTCAAAGTATTCCAGGCCCATGGCCTGGCGGACCCGTTTCAACACTGCCGCCGCCTTCCGCCTGGCCTTGATGCTGCCCTCTTGCAAAATACGGTAGACCTCATCTGGTCTTGCCTCATAGAATTTTCTCTTTTCACGGATAGGCTGGAGCGTCTCTTCCAGAACCTGATTCAGGAAACGTTTGACTTTGACATCTCCCAGGCCGCCCCGCTCGTAATGGGCCTTCAGCTCCTCCAGGTTTTTGTACTCCGGCCAGTACTTTTCAAAATGCCCCTCATTGGAAAAGACATCCAGATAAATAAAGACGGGGTTGTCCTTGGTATTCCCCGGATCTTCCACCCGCAGATGCTTGGGGTCTGTATACATGCCCATCACCTTCTTCTTCACCTCTTCCGGTGAATCGGCCAGGTTGATGACGTTTCCCAGGGACTTGCTCATCTTGGCCTTGCCGTCGGTACCGGGCAGCCTTCCCATGGCCTCATTTTTGGGCAGGAGGGCATGGGGTTCCACCAGGGTCTCCCCGTAGAGGGCATTGAAGCTCCGTACGATCTCGCGGGCCTGCTCCAGCATGGGCAGCTGATCACCCCCCACCGGCACGATGGTGGCATCAAAGGCCGTAATATCCGCCGCCTGACTGACAGGATAGACCAGGAAACCCACCGGGATACTGTTTTCGAAATCCCGCAAGGCAGATTCTGTCTTGACCGTAGGATTTCTCTGCAGCCGGGCCAGGGTCACCAGATTCATGTAGTAGAAGGTCAGTTCACAAAGCTCGGGGATTTGGGATTGAATAAGCAGGGTACTTTTTTCCGGATCCAGGCCGCAGGACAGGTAGTCCAGCGCCACCTCCAGGATATTCTCCCGGATCTTCCCGATATTGTCGGCATTGTCGGTGATGGCCTGGGAGTCTGCGATCATGATGTAGATTTCGTCATAACTCCCCGAATTTTGCAGTTCCACCCTGTTCTTCAGCGAGCCTGCATAATGGCCCAGGTGCAGCCGGCCGGTCGGCCGGTCTCCCGTCAGGATGACATCTCTCATGTTTCTCGCCTCTTTCACATATTTACTCCTTTCCAATATACGGCAGAATCGGAAAAAAGAAAAAAGAAAAGACGGCATCAAGCCGCCTGTTCCTTGTACTGTCTGCGATGACAATTACTTCTTGGCCGGAAGTTTTTCGCGCACTCTGGCGGCTTTCCCGACACGGTCGCGCAGATAGAAGAGTTTGGCACGGCGCACACGGCCCTTGCGCAAAATCTCAATCCTGGCCACCTTGGGTGAATGAACCGGAATAACACGTTCGACACCGACGCCGTAAGCGACGCGCCGCAGTGTAATGGTCTCATTCAATCCGCTGCCCTTGCGTCCGATCACGGTTCCTTCAAAGACCTGGATCCGCTCGCGGGTTCCTTCCGTGATCCGAAGATGAACATTGACGCGGTCGCCGATCTCGACGTTGCCGTACTGATCGCGCATAAATGGCTCTTCAACCGCTTTGATATAGTCCATATTGCGTTCCTCCTTTTATTAATCATCGGATGTTCTTGCACGCAATTGCAGCGGACCACCCGTATAACCTCAAGCATCATAACAGATGAAAATGCCCCAGGCAAGCACCTTTGCCTAATTCAGGAAGGCTCCCGGTGAGTTGATGACCGAAGTCGAAAAAAGAAAGAGAAGATCCGAATCCCCCGCAAGTTCCGTCAGACCCGCGGCCCTTTCCATGGTGATGTAGCGCAGGTCAATCACTGTAATCCGCTCATAGGAGGGCAAGAGGAGAGGGATCAGGCTGGAACCGTAAGAATCCCGGATGACGGTCAGCTGCCGGCCCCGGGGGCTGTGCGGATTCCTGAGTTCCAGGAGGGCCTGGGCTCCGCCCAGGAAAAAATCATAGGGGTCGGTCCCCGAAAGCAGATCCTCCCGGTAGATTCCGCCTGTCTCCCCTGTTACCGGATTATAGACGGCCGAGTCCAAAAGGACCGGATGATTAAGCCAGGTCAGGCGGTCAGGGGTCACGGGCAGGGCCGCCTGCCCTGCAAAAGTCCCCAGATAGGGTGCGTAAAAATCCTCTGTGTAATCCAAGCTTTCAGACGGGCTGCCCAGCTGGTCCAGAAGCCAGGCGGCCAGGTCTGTAAGTTCCTTCTGGTCCCAGTGGGGGTCGGTCCGGTAGTAGTCCTCCAGGGACAGGCGGTCAAAAAGCGGCAGGAAGGACACTTTCGGATCCAGGCTGTCACCTGCCAGGTCAGCCAGGGCCTGGTAGTCGTAGTGGGGATAACCCCCCTTTTCTGCCAGATAATAATTCTTGTCGGGAATGAGGGCAAAGACCGGGTTCTTGGAATCTTCAAAATAGGACGACAGGGTCCTGTTGAAGAGCTCCATGGCTCTTTTGACAACCTGCACGGAAAGCTTGGGGTCGAGCTTTGAAAGATGGCCCTCCAGTTTATAGTAAAGGTTATTGTCGCGCTGCCCCAGCCCCCAGATCCGGCCGGCAGCCGTCAAACGCCGCAGATAATCCCTTCCGGGAAACTGGTCCAGAAGATAGGTCTCCTGGTAGGCCAGGTAGGCTGACAGGTCCTTGCCGGGATTGGCCTTCTGGAATTCCGCATAGGTTAGAAGCTGGGCCAGGGGGCGCTTTTCTGCTCCTGACACCGCCTGGTCGGCAGCCAGAATGGAAGAGATGGGGACCGCAAGAAGGATCAGCGAGAAAAGGATGACGAGGATGAGATTTCTTTTATGCATATGTCCTCCCTAGAACCTGAAGTATAAAAAAGGATTGAAGGAACCGTCTATCAGGGACCCGGTAGTAAAAACAAGAAGCATGAGGAGTCCCGCCATCCCGGCATACTCCATCAGTCCTTTACTTCTGGATTTCAGGGACATATAGAGCCTCTTGGGCCAGGGGGTCGCTGCCAGGCCTGCGATCAGCAGGGTGGGCAGATAGCTTTTCAGGTAATAAAGGGCCATGGAGTCCGAATGGTTGAGCCCTCCAAGACCCAGCATGCCCGAAAGGTTCGAAAGCCCTTCGGTCAGGCTGTTGGCATTGAAAAGGACAAAGCCGATCAGAACCCAGAAAAAGGTGTAGATGATGGAAACAGGGGCCGGCAGCCGGTCCAGTACTTTCTTGAAACCCGCCCTTTCAATCAGCAGCAGGACAAAATAGAAGAGGCCCCAGACGATGAAATTCCAGGCAGCCCCGTGCCAGAAGCCGGTCATAAGCCAGACGATGAGGAGGTTGCGGATCACCTTCCATTTGCCGGTCCGGCTGCCGCCCAGCGGAAAGTAGACGTAATCGCGGAACCAGGAGCCCAGGGACATATGCCAGCGCCTCCAGAACTCCGTGATGCTTCGGGACAGGTAGGGGTAGTCGAAGTTCTCCAAAAAATGAAAGCCGAACATCTTCCCCAGGCCGATGGCCATATCCGAGTAGCCCGAAAAATCAAAATAGATCTGCAAGGTGAAGGCAAGTGCCAGAATCCAGAGGGCCAGAACGGTCCGCCCGGCCTGCTGGCTGATCTTCTGCCCCAGTTCGGCCAGCATATTGGCCAAAAGGACCTTCTTGCCCAGGCCGACAATAAAGCGCTGGACTCCGGACGCGAAAAGATCAAGGGTCACCTTGCGGTCCCGGATTTCCGCCTGGATGGT
>DUUZ01000217.1 GCA_012841255.1 Clostridiaceae bacterium | reverse complement strand
GCCGACCATATCGGGGTTGTGGTTCTGACCGTTACCAACAATGCCGCCGGCGGCCAGCCGGTCTCCATGCAGAACGCGCGGGAGGTGGCGGAGGTCTGCCGCCGCCACGGCCTGCCCTTTTGTATCGACGGGGCCCGCTATGCTGAAAATGCCTTTTTCATCCAGCGGGATGAGGAGGGTTACCAGGACAAAAGCATCAAGGAAATCGTCCGGGAAATGTTTGCCCTGGCGGATCTTTTTGTCATGTCAGCCAAAAAGGACGGCATCGTCAACATGGGAGGCCTCTTGGGCGTCCGGGATGAGACCTCGCCTCTGGTTCTGGAGATCCGGTCCAACTGCATCAATTACGAGGGCTTCACCTCTTACGGAGGCCTTTCCGGCCGTGACATGGAAGCCCTGGCCGTGGGCCTTTATGAAGGGTTGGACAAAGACTTCCTGACCTACCGGGTCGGCCAGATCGAGTATATGAGCGCCCGCCTGAAAGAGGCTGGGATCCGCCATCAGTCGCCGGCCGGCGGCCACGGAATCTTCGTGGATGCCGCCCATATGTTCCCTAAAATCCCCTACTACGAGTTCCCGGCCCAGACCCTGGCCATTGAGCTCTATAAGGAGGGCGGCATCCGGACCTGTGACATCGGGTCCATGATGCTGGGCAACGATCCGGACACGGGCCTGCAGCTGGAGGCGGAATTCGAGTTTACAAGATTGGCCATTCCCCGCCGGGTCTACACCCAGGCCCATCTGGACTACGTCGTCGATACCCTGATCGCCATCAAGAAGAGGGCGGCGGAGGTGACCCGGGGCTACCGGATTACCTGGGAGCCTCCCATCATGAGACATTTCCAGGCTCAGCTGCTGCCTGCGAAAGATTAAGTCCCCCCGGTCTGTACCGTTGGGGCTGTAATTTAATATGGTATTGCTTTATAATCGGGGCACGATAGATCCGGATATTTATCTTGGACGGGAGGTTTACCATGAAAACTTTGAAATGGAAACGCGTCTATGATCCGGCCAATCCCTCCGACGGCGACAGGATTCTTGTTGACCAGTTGTGGCCCAGGGGCGTCAGCAAGGAAAAGGCTGCGCTTGATGAATGGGCCAAGTCGATTACGCCGGGCAAAGAGATACGCAAGGCCTACCACGAGGGAAAGCTCAGTTTCGACCAGTTTTCCCGCCGGTATGAAGCTGAACTGGAGGAAGGCGATGCCCTCCCCGAATTTGCAGATGACCTGAAGAAACGTTTGAGCAAAGGGGATGTCACCCTGGTTTTTGCGGGGAAGACTCCCTCAATGACCCACCTCCCCACCTTGAAGGGACAGCTGGATAAGGCTGGAATAAAAAGCGATCCGCTTCCTGAAGACTGACATAAGGAGGGCCGCCCGCGGGCGGCCCTCACATTTTCCGGTTAATTTCCTTATTTCTTTTTCTTTTTCCGGGCCTTGCTTTTCTCCCGGCCTTTCTTGGCCAGGCCCATGACCGCCCCTGCCACGGTGATCACCTGCTGAACCGTATTTGCGCCGGAGGATTTCTTACGCCGCCTGCCCCCGAAAAGGGAGGCCAGGCTGTCGCTTATCCCGGCGACCAGAGCGGTCAGCGAATCCACGGTCAGGGCCGCAGCCCCCGTGATAGTTTCAACATCTTCCAGAAGCTCCGGAACGGTGACGGCGATATCGTCCGTCATATCGACCAGGTTGCCTGAGATGGTCTCCACATTCTGGGCGATGGAAGGCAGCTGTTCGACTGTTTCCTCGATATCCGGTGAGATTTCCTTGACCAGGCGGGTGATGCTGCCCAGGGCCGAGGCCGCTCTGAAAAGCAGAACCGCCAGTGCAACCAGGGCGACCGCGCCGCTCATGCCAAGCAGAACCGTGATCAGCGCACTCACAGGGATACTGGCTTCCAGCATCATGATCGTCATAATTCAACTCCTCTCCTTAGCGGAAAAGGGGAGCTCCTGCGCTCGCTTCACCGCCTTTGGGCCGGGCCTAGTCTTCGTCCAGGACCTCTTCCAGGTCTTCCAGGGCTTCTTCCACATCTTGGACTTCGTCGCGGGCCTTGCGGCGGACATCCCGGGCGATCTCGCGGGCTTTCTTGGAGACGACTTCAGCCGTTTCTTCAGCCTTTTCCTTGATCTTGTGACCGGCGGTCACGGAGAAGTCCTTGACGGCGTGAGCGCCTTTGACGGCGGCCTCACCGATCTGTTCCCGTGTTTCCTTGCCTGCCTGCGGGGCAAAGAGGACACCGAGGACGGCACCGCCCAGGGCACCGAGGATGACGCCGGCAGTCACCTGGCGGCAGCGGGTTCTTCTGTTTTGACCGGTAAAAGCACCGATAATTTCTTCAATAAGCATACTTTCTTCTCCCTTCCGAATATAAGGCAATCTGTTGATTGTGTGCGGCCATTGTAACATAAAAGGGCCGGTTACTGCCGATCTCAAGGGTTACACGGGAAGCGGCAGCAGGGCTTTTTCGATTGGCGGACCGGGCCGGGATTGCATAAGGCAGCGTATTTTATTCGGGCAGGAGAGGGGAGGCCCTGTGCTATAATTCACGCGGACACTTCGCTTGTGATTTGACTTGCCGGGAGGGCATTCCATGGAAGAAAAAGGTGTGCTGCTTCGCAGTTTGGTAGATACATTCGGTTTCCAGGTCATCCGGGATTTC
>DUUZ01000004.1 GCA_012841255.1 Clostridiaceae bacterium | reverse complement strand
GCTTCGTCATCGGCTTCATGGTCATGATCGGCGCCCTGGTCTTCCTGGGCTGCCCGCTTCGCATGGTGCTCCGCATGGCCGCCGGCGACCTCAATGCCTGGATCGGCCTGATCGGCTTTGTCCTGGGGGTCTACCTGGGCAGCCTCTTCCTGAAATCGGGCTTCTCCCTGGGGCGGACCTACAAACTCAACCCGCTGGAAGGCGCCATTGTGCCGGCCCTCCAGATTCCTCTTTTCATCATGCTGGCTCTGGCGTCCCCCCTTCTGGCCTTCTCCGAAGCGGGTCCCGGTTCCATGCACGCCTCCATCTGGATCGCCCTTGGAGCCTCCCTGCTGCTCGGCGCTCTGGCTCAGCGTTCCCGCATCTGCCAGGCCGGCGGCATCCGTGACGTCTTCATGATCGGCGACTGGCACCTCTTCTGGGGCAATGTCGGCATCTTCGGCGTCGCCCTGATCTACAACCTGGCCACCAGCAACTTCAAGCTGGGCCTCTTCCACCAGCCCGTGGCCCACAGTCAGTGGCTCTGGAACATCCTGGGTCTCATGGTCGTCGGGTTCGGTTCGGTCCTCCTGGGCGGCTGCCCCATGCGCCAGCTGGTCATGACCGGAACCGGCAACGTGGACTCTGCCGTCACCGTTCTGGGTCTGGTGGCCGGTGCCGCTTTCGCCCACAATTTCGGCCTGGCCTCAGGTGCGGACGTCTATGAAGAAGGAACCTCCATCGTGACCGGCGGAGGCCCCACCCAAGCAGGTAAGATCGCAGTCCTGGTCAGCTTGGCCCTGCTTATCCTCATCGGCTTTGTCTACTCAAAACGCAAGAAAACTGAAGCTCCCAAAGGGGCATAACTGAAAAGGAGAATGAATCATGAAAATTGTTGATGCCAGAGGCTTATCCTGTCCCGAACCCGTCCTGATGACCAAAAGAGCTGTCAAGGACGGCGAGTTCCCCTTCCGGGTCCTGGTCAATGACGAGACTCCCAAGGAAAACGTGATCCGTTTCGCCAAGAACAATGGCTTCAAAACGGAACTGTCTTCGGAAGAGGATGAATATATCATCGAAATCTCCAAATAATATGGTTTGGATTGCAACATTTCACTCGCACTACGGCGCCTTGACCTTCTTAAGGCGCCTGCAGGAAATGGGAGACGAGGGGGCCGAGATGATTCCGGCCCCCAGGCGTCTTTCCATCTCCTGCGGTTCCGCTGTCCGTTTTTTTATCCCCTTCGACGAGGCTGCCATGCCCGACGAGGATACGGACGGCGTCTTCATTGAAGAAAACGGGGATTACCGTCAGGTTTTTTCAAATGACTGACCCTCTCCTCCCTTAGGGGGAGGCGGGGGTTATTTGGTAAGATGAGACTGTGACTTACGGGAAAGAGGAAGAAACCATGACCATCATTGACAGCCCCCGTTTATTGCCCAAAGTAGATGACCTTCTCCGGGATCCCCGCCTGGACGCCTTCCGGGAGTCCATGGGGCATGTGCCGGTCCGCGACGCCCTGCGGGAAATCCTCGAAGCCGCCCGCCAAAGGCTGCTGCAAACAGAGGACCAGCCCGGCCGTCATCCTGACCTGATCTACCTGGACCAGGTCCTCTCCGCCGGCCGGAAAGATCAGCCGGAATCCGCATTGACCAGCCATCTTCTGATCCTGGCCCTCCTTCGCAAGCTGGAAGAGGAAAGCCGCCCCGGCATCCGCAAGGTGATCAATGCCACCGGCGCCATCCTCCACACCAATCTGGGCCGGGCCCCCCTGGCCCGTCAGGCTCTTGCAGCCGTCAAGCAACTGAGCGAAGGCTATTCCTCCCTGGAGTTTGATCTGGAGACCAACCAGAGGGGGCAGCGGACCTCTTCCATCGAAGCCCTGATCCGCCGCCTCTTCGATGTGGAATCCGCCATCGTGGTCAACAACAATGCTGCCGCCGTCATGCTGGCTCTATCGGCCCTTTGCCGGGGCCGGGAAGTCATCGTCTCCCGGGGCGAGCTGGTGGAAATCGGGGGCCGCTTCCGGGTTCCGGAAATCATGGAGGAAAGCGGAGCTGTCCTCCGCGAAGTCGGCACCACCAATAAGACCCATATCCTTGACTATGAACGGGCGGTCAATGAAGAGACTGCCGCCCTTATGAAGGTTCACCGAAGCAACTTCAGCCAGACCGGCTTCGTCGGGGAAGCCGGCGTCAAAGAATTGGCTGACCTGGCCCATAACCAGGGCCTCCCCCTGATCTACGATCTGGGCAGCGGCTGTTTTTCGGAAGACCTGGCCGCCCTCCTGGCCGGTGAACCGACAGTGGCAAAGGCCATCGGCTCCGGTGCCGACGTCATCTGCTTTTCAGGCGACAAGCTCCTGGGCGGCCCCCAGGCCGGCATCATCATCGGAAAAAGCCAATACATCGACGTTATGCGGTCCCACCCCCTGATGCGGGCCTTCCGCTGTGACAAGATGGCCCTGGCGGCCCTTGAGGCAACCCTGGTCCTCTACCAGGATCCCGACCTGGCCCGGGCCAGCATCCCCATCCTTCGCATGGCTCTGACTGACCGCGATGCCCTCCGGGACCGAATCCGGGACCTGGCGCTCCGTCTCCAGGATCTTTCCGTACCGGCAGCTGCCGTCCCCTCCAAGCTGATCATGGGGGGAGGTTCGGCACCGGAGATCGAGATTCCCTCCTGGGCACTTGAAATCGATCCCCAAAAAACCAGATTATCCGCCGCATCCCTGGAAGCCCGGCTGCGCGCCTTTGACCCGCCCATCCTTTGCAGGACCTCCCGCGACGTCCTGCTTTTCGACCTGCGGACCGTCACGGAGGAAGAGGAGCGGATCCTCCTCTTCGCCCTGGCGGATGTCTGCAGCAAAGAGGAGGATCCTTTATGAAACACGTCATCATCGGGACAGCAGGCCACGTTGACCACGGCAAATCATCTCTAATCCTGGCCCTGACGAACCGCGATCCCGACCGGCTGGCCGAGGAAAAGGAACGGGGCATCACCATCGAGCTGGGCTTCACCTGGCTGGACCATCCCGACGGATCCAGAACCGGCATCATTGACGTCCCGGGCCACGAACGCTTCGTCAGCAATATGCTGGCCGGCGCAGGCGGCATCGACCTGGCCCTTCTGGTGGTCGCAGCGGATGAGGGTGTCATGCCTCAGACCCGTGAACATCTGGGAATCCTCTCCCTGCTGGGCATCCCCGAGGGCATCATCGCCATCACCAAATGCGATCTGGCCGACCAGGACTTCATTGATCTGGTGGAAGAGGATATCCGGGACCATGTCCGGGGGACCTTCCTGGAAAAGGCCCCCCTGGTCCGGACCTCCAGCACCACCAAAGAGGGCATCGAGGAGCTGCGGACCCTTTTATTTGAACGCATTGAGGGCGTCTCCACCAAAAAAGACCATCTGTCCGCCCGGCTTCCTGTGGACCGGGTTTTCTCCCTGGGGGGCTTCGGAACCATCGTCACCGGCACCCTGATTGAGGGGACCGTGAAGACCGGCGGCCAGCTGGAACTCTATCCCGGCGGGAAGACCGCCCGGGTCCGGGGCATCCAGGTTCATGAAACCGCCGTGGACACCGCCTGGCCCGGCCAGCGGGTTGCCCTCAACCTGTCCGGCTTTCACAAGGATGACCTGTCGCGGGGAGACACCCTGGCCGATCCGGGGAGTCTTCAGGGGAGCCTGCTCCTGGATGTCGACCTCGCAGCCCTGCCGGATACCCGTTTCCCCATCAGCCACAACATGCGGGTTCACTTCTTCCATGGCTCCCGTGAGATCCTGGCCCGGGTCAACCTCCTGGACCGGGACATGATTGAGGCCGGGGACCGTGCACCGGCCCAGCTCCGCACGGAAGAAGAGGTCTTCGTCAAGTACGGCGACCGCTTTGTCATCCGCTTCTATTCGCCCCTGGAGACAGTGGGCGGCGGCATGATCGTCGACCCCCTGCCTATGCGGCGCAAGCGTTTCCGCGAAGACATCAGTGAATTTGAAATCTTGGGCGGGCCCGACGCCAAGGCCCGTCTCTCCTTGGCCATCGCCCACGGCAGCCCCTTCCTCAACCCGCTTGACCTGGCTTATTACCGGGCAGGGCTTGTCAGGGAAGAAGGCGAAAAACTCCTGGAGGATCTCCTAGCTGAAGGCCAGGCCGTCCGGCTGAACGACCGGGTGGCCCTGAGTGCGGCCAGCCTGGACAGCCTGGCCCGCAGGGCCGGCGCGCTCCTGGTCCGTTTCCATGACAAAGAACCCCTCCTCCAAGGTATGCGCAGGGAGGAATTGCGGACCCGGCTCATGCCCCGGGCAGATATCCAGCTTTCGGACCTG
>DUUZ01000216.1 GCA_012841255.1 Clostridiaceae bacterium | reverse complement strand
CCAGGAGGGCGGCAATAGAGGCCGGATCCAGGCGCAGCAGATGATCCAGGGGATGATAGATAACCTGGATCAGGCCCAGGATGACCGGGATCTGGACCAGGAGGGGGAGGAGGCTCTTGAGGCTGCTGTAGCCTTCCTTCTTAAAGAGGGCCTTTTGCTCCTCGGCCATCAGACGGCTGTTGCCCTGATTTCTCCTCTTGATGTCCGAAAGAGCCGGCTGGATGCCGGCCATGATGAGGGCATTCTTCTGGGACATGAGGGAGAGTGGGAAGAGGAGGACCCGGGTCAGGATGGTGAAAAGAATGATGGCAAGGCCGTAGTTGCCGGCTGCCCGGTAGCACAGATACATCAAGTAGCCCAGGGGGGTCCCGAGCAGGGTATTGATCACTTGCATCCGGCTTTTCTCCTCTTGCAGGGCCCTTCGGTTAAGGTCCTGATTCCAGACAATGGTATCACAGAGAAGGCCTTCCCGGCAGGCCGGCTTTGTTCCAAACCCGGGAGGATTTATGTTATATTGAACGCCCCAGGAGGAGGACAGGATGAAGAAGGAATACTTGATCAAGATCTTACGTGAACTTATTGAAGAGCCGGGCCTGTCCCAAAGGGAACTGGCTGAAAAAAGCGGCCTTTCGCTGGGCACGGTCAACCGCAGCATCCAGTATGCCCGAAGCCGGGGTTACCTTCAGGAACTGGATCCCAGGCTGCCCCGGGTGACCCCCGGAGGTCTGGAGTACATGGAGCCGGCCCGGGTCAAAAATGCCATTATCCTAGCTGCCGGTTTCGGTTCCCGCTGTGTGCCCCTGACCTATGAGACCCCCAAGGGCCTCTTGGCTGTCAAGGGGACCCCTATGCTGGAGCGGCAGATCGAGCAGCTTCTGGACAAGGGGATCCGGGACATCACCATCGTCGTGGGCTATATGAAGGAGAGCTTCGATTACCTGATCGACCGCTACGGAGTCAGCCTTATCTACAATCCCGACTATGCCGTCATGAACAACTATGCCAGCCTCTACCACGCCGCCCATCTCCTGGACAACAGCTATGTCCTGGTGGCGGACAACTGGATGGAGGAGAATATCTTCAATGCCTATGAAGGGGAGAGCTGGTACTCCTGCCTGTATTTTGCGGGGGAGACCCACGAATGGTGTGTCAGGACCCAGGCTTCCGGCCGGATCCGCAGGATCGAGATCGGCGGGGCAGATAGTTTGGCCCTGGTCGGTCCTGCCTACTTCAGCCGGGAGTTTTCAGAGGTTTTCCGGGGCCTGCTCCGGGACTATTACGGCCAGGCCCGGGCCTCGGACTTCTATTGGGAGCATCTTTTGAAGGAGAATCTGAATCTCCTCCCCATCTACTGCAATGAACAGACGGGCAATGTCCATGAATTTGAGAATCTGGAAGAGCTGCGGGCCTATGACGACAGCTACCGGACAGATACCCGCAACCGGATCATGGCCTATATCGCCCGCCAGTACCAGGTGCCGGAAGGGGAGATCCACGGCATTAAGCCCATGAAGGAGGGGCTGACCAACCAGTCCTTCAAGTTCAGCATCCGGGGCGAAGACTACGTCTTCCGCCTGCCCGGCGAAGGGACGGAACAGCTGATCAACAGGGCCCATGAGAAGGCCAGCTACGATCTTCTTTCTCCCTATGACCTGACGGATGAAGTGATCAGCTTCGACGCCGAAAGCGGCAACCGGATCACCCGCTACTATGCCGGGGCCCGGGTGGCCGACCCCTTCAACAACCGGGATCTCAAGGCCAGCATGGATCTGGTCCGCAAGGTTCACGATTTGAAACTCCAGGTGGACTACCGCTTCGACATCCGGGAGATGATCGACTATTACGAGGGTCTGGTCCGGGGGATCGGGGCCATGCATTTCCGGGATTTCCCGGAGGTCCGTGAAAAAGCTGTCGGACTCCTGGATCTCCGGGACCGGCTGGCAGTCCCCGAGGTCCTCTGTCACGGCGATTATCTTTACGCCAATGTCCTCTTCCTGGAGTCGGGGGAGGTCCGCCTGATCGACTGGGAGTACAGCGGCATGGCCGACCCCTTCATGGATGTGGCCATGTATGCCATTTTCTCAGAATTCGACCGGGAACGGATCGACCTGGCTCTTCGTTTCTATCTGGACCGGGAGCCCCTGGATGAAGAATGGCTGCGCCTTTATCTCTATGTCGCCCTGGGCGGTTTTCTCTGGTCCATGTGGGGGGCCTTCAAGCAGGGCCTGGGCCTGGAGCTGGGAGACTACCCCCGCATCATGTACCGATATATGAAAGACTATTACAAGCTGGTGGAGGAACTGGAGCCCGGCCTCTCCTAGGACAGGAGAAGCTGGCCGTCCAGGCTGTCCGATCCGCTGACCCGGTCAAACATCCGCAGGAGTTTTTCCACGGTCAGTTCCTTCTTTTCTGCGCCCTCGACGTCGATGACCACCCGGCCTTCATGGAACATGACCAGGCGGTTGCCGAAGCGGATGGCGTCCCGCATGTTGTGGGTGACCATCAGGGTGGTGATCTGACCCCTGTTGACGATCTTT
>DUUZ01000215.1 GCA_012841255.1 Clostridiaceae bacterium | reverse complement strand
GGCTGCGGTGGCCCTCATGGGCCTGGCAGGTGAAATGGCCAGGGAGCAGCTGACGCCAGCTGAAGGGAATGTCTCTTACCGCAACCATATTATTGACCAGATCTTTTTGATGACACCGAAAATCTTCGGGGAGAAAGTCCGCTATGAAATTCGATAAATCCTCACTTTTACTTTATGCTGTGACCGACCGGGGCCTTGCTGAGGGCCGGGATTTCTACCGGATGGTTGAAGGAGCTCTGAAGGGCGGGATCACCGCGCTACAACTTCGGGAGAAGGATCTGGATCCTTCGCATTTCATGGAGGAAGCCCGGGTCATCAAGGAACTTTGCCGGAAGTACAAGGTTCCCTTCATCATCAACGACAATGTGGAAATTGCCCTGGCCGTCGGAGCCGACGGCATCCATGTGGGCCAGGAGGATATGGCTGCGGCCGAAATCCGGGCCCGGGCCGGGTCAGATCTTTTTATCGGGGTCAGCGTCCACAGTCCAAAGGAGGCCGAAGAAGCTTTCCGGGCGGGAGCCGACTACCTGGGCCTGGGCGCCGTCTTCCCCACCCCTACCAAGGACGATGTCACCCTCATGGATCATGGATTAATGAAAGAAATAACAGGCCGCTCTCCCCTCCCCTCGGTCGCCATCGGAGGCATCCATGCCGGCAACATCCTGGAGCTTTCGGGGACCGGCCTGGATGGGGTGGCTGTCGTCTCGGCCATCTTCGGCAAGGAAGATCCGAGGGAGGCCGCGCGGGAACTTCTTCACTTATCTGAAAGGATGGTCAACTCCCATGGATAAACAATATGTCATCTTCGATATGGACGGCACCCTGGTCGACTCCATGCCCTACTGGAGAAAGCTTGCCCGGACCTACCTGGCAAAGAAAGGCTTGACTCGCGGCCTGGATGAACTGGAAGATGAGGTCCGCTCCCTGACCCTGTCGGAATCCGCCCTCTTCTTCATCCGTCACTTCGACCTGGAGGTCGATGCGGAGCAGGTCATTTCTGAACTCAACCAGATCATGGCCGACCATTACCATCAGGATATCCCGCTGAAGCCCGGCGTTCTTCCCCTTCTGGAGGAACTGAAGGCCAGGGGTGTCCGCATGTGTGTCGCCTCGGCCACCGACCTGGATCTGATGGAAGCCTGTCTTTCACGCCTGGGGATTCTTCCCTACTTCGAGTTCCTCCTCTCCTGCGAGGACATGGGCATCAGCAAGAGGGATCCGGACATCTACCTGGAAGCGGCGCTCCGTTTCAGTGCCGATCCTTCCGAGATCGCGGTCTTTGAGGACGCCTGGCATGCGGCCCTGACGGCCAAGGAGGCCGGCTTCTATCTGGTCGGCGTTTATGAAGAAGAAGAAAAAGACAATTGGGACAGGATCCTGGGGCTGGCCGATGAATCCGTCTTCTTTGATCATCCTGATTTTTCGGAGAAATGAAAATGAAAAGTGTTTTATCTATTGCAGGCAGCGACTCCAGCGGAGGCGCCGGCATCCAGGCCGACATCAAGACCATCACGGCCCACGGCCTTTATGCCATGACGGCGGTGACCGCCCTGACCGCCCAAAATACCCGGGGAGTGACAGCGGTCATAGAATCCACTCCTGAATTTTTGGGACTGCAGCTGGATGCCGTCTTCACCGACATCTTCCCCGATACCGTCAAGATCGGCATGCTGGCCAATGCCTCCCTGATTGAAATGACAGCTTCCAAACTTTCGGAATACAAGGCCGTGAATATTGTGCTCGACCCGGTCATGGTGGCGACAAGCGGTGCCAACCTGATGGAGACGGAAGCCGTGGGGGCCTTGAAGACTTTCCTCTTCCCCCTGGCCGGCCTCATCACGCCCAATATTCCGGAGGCCCAAGTGCTTTCCGGCCTCTCTATCCGGAGCCGGGAAGACATGGAAGAGGCGGCCCGTTTGATTCACGGGCAACACGGGACAGCCGTCCTGGTCAAGGGCGGTCACGGCCTCCTCGACGCCTCCGACTTCCTTTTAACCCGTGAGGCTTCCTTCTGGTTCGAAGGCACACGGATCGATAACCCCAACAGCCACGGGACCGGCTGTACACTGTCCTCGGCCATCGCCTCCAACCTGGCCCGGGGCATGAGCTTGGAAGAAGCCGTGAAAAGGGCCAAGGACTTTATCACGGGGGCTCTGTCGGCCATGCTGGACTTAGGGCAGGGGTCGGGACCCCTCAACCACATGTTCTCTCTTCAGGGGGACTTCATCTGATCCTTTCTCCCCCTGGGGTATAATCTGAAGAAAGCTTGCAAGAGAGAGCTTTGGGGGAAAGGGCTTGGACAACACCGGAACAGATCGACCCATTCTTACGGCAGCCGTCCGGGAACTGGCAGAAAAGACCGAGCGCCGGGGCGGCCTTCTTTCTCCATTTTTTGCCGGGATCACGGGGCCCGAGGGCAACCAGATCCACCGGGAATTCTTTGACCGGGCCCAGGATTACTTCCCCGGCTTCGATCTGCATCCCGAACTTTCTTTGAAGAGCCTCTACCGGGATCCTGAACTTCCCTTCGACCTGTCTGTCGGCGGCCGCCTGGACCTGCTGGCCACCCATCCCGACGGCCGGGCCATCCTGGTCGAGGTCAAGGGCTTCCGGGGGGACAAGGCCACACTCCCTTCGGGCGGCGACCCCGCCCACCTGGCCCAGGCCCTCCTCTACGGCCGCATGCTCTATGACCAGGAAGACTTAGGATTGCCTCCCAGCCTGACCATTCAGCTCCGCTATCTCCCGCTCGAGGGCCGGGAGGGCTTCCTGGTTGAAAGCCACTATACCCGGGCTGAGCTTGAGCGGGAATGGAAACGGATTCTGGCAGCCTACACCCGCCAGGTCACCCCCCTCTACCTTCATCTTCTGGCCCGGAACCGGGCCAACCAGGAGGCCTCCTTCCCCTACCTGTCCCTGCGGGACGGCCAGAAAGAGATGATGCAGGAGGTCATCTCCGCCATCCGGGACAAGACCGTGCTCTTCGTCCAGGCCCCGACCGGGATCGGCAAGACCATGGCCACCCTCTACCCGGCCGTCAAGGCCCAGGCCAACGGCCTGACCGACCGCATCTTCTACCTGACCCCCACCCGCTCCCAGCGGCAGGTGGCCGAGGAGAGCCTGGATCAAATGGCAGAGGAGGGCTTCCTGATCCGCTCCCTGACCCTTCGGGCCAAGGAGCAGATGTGCCTGTCCCCCGAGCACTTCTGCGATATGAAGCAGTGCCCCTATGCGCTCTCCTTCTACGACCATCTCCCCGACGCCAATTTTGAAAGCTACAAGACCCTCCGCCTCTTGCCGGAGACTATCCTTTCTATTTCCAGGGAGTTCAAGATCTGCCCCTTCGAGTTCCAGCTGTCGCTTCTGCCCACGACCGATGCCGTCATCTGCGACTACAACTACATTTTCAATCCCCGGGTCCGCTTTCAGGACTTCCTGGACGACCCCAAGCACCGCTATACCCTCCTGGTGGACGAGGCCCACAACCTGGCCCGAAGATCCCGGGAGATGTTTTCAGCCATCCTGCAAAAAACGGCCGTTCAGACTCTTTACCAGGGGCTGGACCGGCACCGGCAGCTGCCGGGCATCAACAGGGGAAATCATCAGAAGGCCCTGGAGATCACAGGCCGGCTCCTTGCTGCCATGGACCGCTTTGAGGGAAGGATCCTGGCGCCGGCCCAGGAGGATGAAGCCTCCTTCTGGGAAAGCCAGCATGTCCATCAGCCCATGCGGCAGGAGGGCTTTTTAGCCTCGCGTTCCCTGCCCGAAAACTGGAAGTCCTGGGTGACGGCCCTGGCGGGACTTCTGACCCGCTTCTTCCAGGACCATCCCGACTTCCCCGGCCGCCAGATCCTGATGCCGGCCTATTTCGACCTGCTCTTCTTCCAAAGGGTCCTGGACCGCTACTATGACGACGCCTATATCACGACCTTCCGGAGCCCGGGCAAGGGGGAGCTCTTTGCCACCCTCCTGGCCCTGGATGCCTCCCGCCATCTGACCGACATCTACCGGGGCCGGTCGCCCGTGGTCTTCTTTTCGGCCACCCTCTCCCCCCTGCCCTATTACCTGTCGCTTCTCGATGCCCGCTCAGCAGTGGAAAAGCCCGAGGTCATCCGATTGAAGTCCCCCTTCTCCTCCGACCGCCGCCTGGTGGTCACCCTGTCGTCCTACTCCATCCGCTACAAGGACCGGGCCCGGACCCTGCCCGAGGTAGCCGCTTTGATCCGGGATGTGACCCGGCTCCGCCAGGGCCACTACCTGGTCTTCTCCCCTTCTTTTGCCTACCAGAAGCAACTGGTCCGTCACCTGTCCGCCTTGAAGGCCCAGGACATCGACTTTGTGGTCCAGCCGCCCCGCATGACCGAGAGCCAGAAGGAGAACTTCCTCTCCTATTTCCGCTCCAAAAACAGGACCAAGCCCCTGGTGGGCCTGACCGTCATCGGTTCCCTTTTCAATGAGGGGGTGGACCTGGTGGGCGAGGAACTGACCGGGGTCATCATCATCGGGACGGGGATGCCCGGGATCTCACCCGAACGGGATATCCTGCGCCAGTACTACGACCAGAAGTCCGGCCGGGGCTTTGAATTTGCCTATGTCTGGCCCGGCTTCAACCGGGTGACCCAGGCCGCCGGCCGCCTGATCCGGAGCGAGGAGGATTTCGGCTTCATTTTGCTGGTGGATGACCGCTATGAGCGGGAAGACTACCGGCAGCTCATGCCCCCGGAATGGAAAATCCGCCCGGCAAAGCAGGCGGATGAATCCCTGGAACTTATTTCCGAATTCTGGCAGGACATGTCCTAGATCTTATCCAGGTCCACCTTACCCTTCTCTTTCAGCTGTTTTTCAATCCGCCGGGCCGTCGGCGTCTGGGCCAGTCCGCCCAGGGCAGTTTCCCGCAAGGCCACCGGCATCATGCGGCCGATGGAACCCATGGCCTGGATGACCTCGTCAACCGGGATCCGGCTCTTGACTCCGGCCAGGGCCATTTCAGCGGCCACAATGGCGTTGACGGCGCCTACCGCATTGCGGTTGATGCAGGGAACCTCGACCAGGCTGGCCACCGGGTCACAGGAGAGGCCCAGGAGGTTCTGCAGGGAGATGGCCAGGGCGTGGCCGGCCGCCTCGGGGCTGCCGCCTGCCGCTTCCACCAAGGCCGCGGCCGCCATGGCTGAGGCCGAACCCACTTCCGCCTGGCAGCCGCCGGCTGCCCCGGACAGGGAGGCCTGGTTGCCGATCAGGATACCGCAGCCGCCGCTGGTGAAAAGGAAGTCGATCTGGCTTCGGCGGTCCAGGTTCAAGCGGTTCCGAAAGGCCATAAGCACCCCCGGCACGATGCCGGAGGAACCGGCCGTGGGGGTGGCGCAGATGATACCCATGGAGGCGTTGACCTCATTGATGGCCACGGCGTTCAGGGCCGCTTCAAAATAGCGGCTGTCACCCAGGGGCGAGACTTCCTTCATGTAGACCAGCATCCGCTTGGCGTCGCCGCCGGAGAGGCCGGAGAAGGACTCGACGCCTTCCAGGCCGCGCTTGACGGCATCCTCCATGATGCAGAGATTCCGCTCCATCTTCTGGAGGATCTCCTCTTCATCACGGTCGCCTATAGCGATCTCCCGTTCGAAGAAATAGCGGGAGAGCGTCAGGTTCTTCTTCCGGCAATCGGCCAGGACATCTGAAAAATGTGTGGTTAAAGCCATGGTCAATCCTCCTTGCAGGACAGGGTGGAAGCGGACAGGGAACTTAGGAAGATAATGGGGCCGACATCCTCGACCAGGGAGATGCTCCGCAACGCCCGGGCCGGGATGGGATTATCCGTGGCCAGGAGCATAAGGGCGCGTTCGCCCCTGCCTTTCCTCGAGACCTCCATCTGGCTGACATTGACATTCTCGTCCCCCAGGATATGGGTGACCCGGGCGATGAGGCCGGGCCGGTCCCGGTGGAAGATCAAGGTGACGGGTTCATCGCAACTCATATGGACATTGAAGCCGTCGATCTCGGTGACCTCGATCAGGCCGCCGCCCGTGGAGATACCGGACACGCACATGGACCGGCCCCCCTTCTTCATGCAGACCCGGGCCTTGTTGGGATGCTCGGAGATCTCCTCGGAAGTCTCGATGGAGACCTTCATCCCGGCCTCCTTGGCCATCTCATAGGCATGGCGGATTTCCACGCTCTCGGTGGTATAGCCCAGAAGTCCTGCAATAATGGCGAGGTCGGTGCCGTGGCCTTTATAGGTGTGGCCGAAGGAGCCGTAGAAGGTGATGTCCACTTCATCCGGCTGCTCTTCAAAAATGGAGCGGGCCGCCAGCCCGATCCGGACGGCTCCCGCCGTATGGGAACTGGAGGGGCCGACCATGACCGGCCCGATAATGTCAAAGACGCTTTGGAAAATTGTCATTCCTCTTCCTCCCTGCCGCGCACTTCTTTATTTTTTCTCTGGATAGAAAGGAACCCCGGAGTCTGCTCCAGGAGAGCCAATCGATTATAGCGTTTCTCCATCTTTTCTTCCACCCAGC
>DUUZ01000214.1 GCA_012841255.1 Clostridiaceae bacterium | reverse complement strand
GCAGGCCGCCAAAGGCCGCTCCTGGCCGAAGTCATGACGGCGCCGTCCGTGCACGGCAAGTCGGGCCTGGACGGGCCCGAGCTGCTTGAACCGGTCCGGGAACCGGTCCGAATGGAGGCGGCCTCGCTCATCGCCGACCTGATCCGGAAAGAAGAGGAAAAGGTGGTCCTGATCCCGACAGGGCCCCTGACCAATATTGCGGCCTTCCTCCTCCTTTATCCGGAGCTCAAGTCCCGGGTCCGGGACATCTACCTGATGGGCGGGGGCCTGGCCCACGGCAACTGGACGCCGGCCGCCGAGTTCAACATCCTGGTGGATCCGGAGGCGGCCGACCTGGTCTTCCGGTCGGGGATCCCCATCACCATGGCCGGCCTGGATGTCACGGAGAAGGCCCTGATCTACCCCGAGGATTTCAAAAGGATCGGCGCGGCGGATAATGAGGTGGCCCGGATTGTGGCCGAATGGCTTGAATTCTTCTATCTCTTCCACCACAATCTCGGATACCCGGGAGCCCCGGTCCACGATGCGGTCGCTGTGACGGCGCTGGTCCGCCCGGACCTTGTGGTCAGCCGGGACCTCCATGTGGAGATCGAGACCGGCGGGGCCTATTCCAGGGGAGCGACGGTGCCCGACTTTTACGGGGTCCGGGGTCAAAAGCCCAATGTCCGCTGCCTGCTGGATATCGACCGGGAGGCCTTTGTCGATCTTCTGGTTGACGCTGTGGCCTTTTACGGGAAGGAGGAGCCTTCATGATCCGGAAGATACCGCACAGAAGGACGCCCTTCAAGGCTGAAGAAGATCTTTTTTATGAAAGATGCGAAGGGGGCGGGGACAGGATCCCGGTCTGGTTCGACTGCGATACCGGCGTGGATGACGCCAATGCCCTCCTCTTGCTCCATCAGCTGGACTGCTTTGATCTCATCGGGGTCTCGACCGTGGCCGGCAATGTGGGCCTGGAGATGACGACCCGCAATACCCTGGCCGTCCTGGAGCTTGCAGGTTCCGGGGTTCCGGTCTACCGGGGGGCGGCGCTGCCTCTCATCCGGGATCAGATCATGGCCCCTGAGGTCCATGGAAAGAACGGGCTGGGCGGGGTCATTTTACCCGAGCCCAAAAAACAGATTGAAGACCTCACCGCCTGGGATGCCCTATACCAGGCCGCCCTGGCTCACAAGGGGGAGCTGGTCCTCATCGCCGTCGGCCCCATGACCAACATCGGACTGGCGCTGGCCAAGTACAAGGACCTGCCCCGGCTGATCAAGCGGGCGGTCATCATGGGCGGGGCGGCAGTCGGCGGCAATACCTCGCCTGCCGGCGAGTTCAACATCCTGGTGGACCCCGAGGCGGCCGACATGCTTTTCAGTTCAGGGATTCCTGTGGCCATGTGCGGCCTGGATATGACCCTGAAAGCCTATATGACGCCCAAAGAGCTGGATGACCTGGGAGCTTTGGGTTCACCCCAGGCCAGATTCACCCGGGACTGCCTGCAAAGCGCCCAGACCTACTCCATGTCGCTGGGCCACAAGGGAGCGGCCCTCCACGACCCGGCCGCCGTCCTTTATGCGGCGGACCCCTCCATATTTGAGGATTACCCGGCCTGGGTCCGGGTGGAGACGGCCCGCTGCAAGACCTATGGTAAGACCGTGACCGATCTTTATTCGGACAAGAAAAGGGAACCCAGAAACCACCGGGTGGTGATTGATCTGGACCGGGAGGCCTTCCTGGCCAGACTCTTCCATTTGATGAGGCGCTACAATGGCGGATAAGAAAGATCTTCTCTTTATTGACTGCTGTATCCGCAAGGAGGAGTCCCGGACCCTGAAACTTGCGGAAAGTTTTCTGGAGGTCCTGGATAAAAGGGGGGACTTCCAGCCGGAGCATCTGTCCTTGATGGAGGAGCCCCTGCTTCCTTTGACCGGGGACTTCTTCCGGCAGCGGGAACGGCTTTTGGAAGAGGGACGTCTGGATCATCCGCGCTTTCGCTATGCACAGCGCTTTGCCCGGGCGGACCGGATCCTGGTCGCAGCCCCCTTTTGGGATCTTTCAGTCCCGGCTCTGTTGAAGATCTATATTGAGAATCTCACAGTCCAGGGCCTGACCTTTGAGGTCGACGGGGATCGGGGGGAGCTTTACGGCATCTGCCGGGCCGACAAACTCTGCTTTTTGACGACCAGGGGAGGCAGCTACAAGGACTCCCCTCTTGAGACAGGGATTCCCTTCATGCGGAATCTGACGGAGTTTTTCGGGATCGGCCAATTTGACTATGTGGCCGCCGACGGGATCGATTTGCTGCTTGAGCCGCCCCAAGTTATTCTGGAAAGGGCCAGGGAAGAGGCCCGTGAACTGGCACAAAACTGGTAAGAGGAAATCTGCGGATGAAGGAAAGAAGAAGTCTGGTAATCGTTTTGGTGCTTTTTGCACTCCTGAGCCTTCTGGCTTCAAGGTCCGGGGTGACCGATGCGGCACCCGTGGTCATCACGGACCCGGCGGACATGAGAATTGTCCGGGCGCTGGCAGGCATCGACCGGCAGGATTTCTCACAGACCGCGACCAATGCCCAGGAAGTCAAGGACAAAATCCTTCACTTCACCTTTGATTCCACTTTTGCCGCCATCGGAGGCGGCAACTTCCCCTACCCCAACGGTTCCGGAAGCTACTACAGTTTCATCCAGGACAACAAGTATGCGAAAAGCATTACACCCTCCACGGGCTGCATGGCCTACAGCCGTTTCGTCAGCAAGGTCATCTACGACCGGGAGGGCGACTGGAGGGGCGAGGGCCGGTATCCGGTCAGCCGGACCGAAGACTTCAAGGAACTTCTTTTGACCTATGGCCAGGCCGGCGACCATATCCGGGCCTATGGGTCCACGGCGGGCAAGGTCAATCATTCCCTGTCGCTTATTTCCTGTTATGAGGAGGGTTTCTACGTCCTGGAGCACCAGGTGAATCCCATCCAATTTTCCTACTTCACCTATGCGGACTTCATCCAGGAATACTCCAGCCACATCCTCTTCCTCTATGACTCCAACCCCGGGCAAAATACCAAGGCGGCGCCTTCCTTTACCATTCTCTTTGACCCTAACGGAGGAAGCGGCGGACCGGAGCCCCAGGCGGAGACAGCTGATCTGCCCTTTGTCATGCCCTCTGCCCAACCGGTGCGGGCCGGGCATCATCTGATGGGCTGGTCCAAGAATAAGAACGCCCATCTGCCGGACTATCTGCCGGGCAGTCCCGTGACCCTGTCCGGCGTAACCGGGGACTTCCTGACCCTTTATGCGGTCTGGATTCCGGATACCGCCCTCTTCCGGGATGTGCCGCCGGGGGCCTGGTACTTCGAGTATGTCGAGAACATGGCCATCCGGGAGATCGTCCACGGCTACGGGACCAGCGGCCAGTTCCGGCCAGACAATCCCATCCAAAGGCAGCATCTGGCCAAGATCGCGGTCCGGGCCGCCGGCCTGGAATATGAAGGGATGACAGCAGACTTCCCCGACGTGGATCCGGGCGGGGAGATGTCCCCCTATATTGCCGCACTCATGGATAGCGGCGTCATCCAGGGCTATCCGGACGGGACTTTCAGGCCCACAATTGATGTCAGCCGGGCGGAACTGTCCGCCATCATCTCCCGGGTCTTCCATCTCCGGCTCTATGGGGAGGCCCGGACCTTTGACGACCTCAGCGGCCACTGGTCGGAGGAGGAGGTGGCCATCCTGATCAGCAACGGCATCGTCAAGGGCTACGCCGACGGCAGCTTCCGGCCCAATAACCCCATTACCCGGGCCGAGGCCTCCAAGATCGTGACCATCGCCATGGCCGTGTCGGCGGTCCAGGATGCGGAAGATCTGAAAACAGCAGAGGCGGTTGCCAAGGCCCAGGACCTGATCAACTCCATGCCCCAGAAGCAGGATCTGGCGACCCGGCAGGCCCTGCAGGCCCGGTTGGACGCCGTGGAGACAGGACTGCCCCCGGCAGCTTAGGATGGAAGGGCGGGCGTGACTCCGATCTTTACGTTTTGGTAACGCCCGCTTGTTTTTTTATTTGACACTCTCCCCACGGCTGTGCTAGTATACTCCTGCTTGTCAGACGCGGGGGTCTTTTTTTTTGCTCTGACCGGCCGACTTTGACCCTGAAATTTGGAGGTAAACCCCGATGGCGAAACCTGGAGCCCGTGAACGGCTGACGCTGGCTTGCTCGGAGTGCAAACAGCGCAACTACGACACGAAAAAGAATAAAATGAATACGCCGGATAAACTGGAACTGAAAAAGTTCTGCCGGTTCTGCAACAAGCATACGATTCACCGCGAAACGAAATAAGGGATTCACGGGAGCTGAAAGATGGCGGAAAAAATGAAGAAAAGCGCGGACAGCCGCAGCAGGAAACCGGCTAAGAAGGACAAGAAACCGTCCTTTTTCGCGCGTTTGAAAAAATGGTTCGTCAATATCATCACCGAGCTGAAGCGCGTCATGTGGCCCGACCGGAAAAAACTCCGGCAGAGTACAGTGACGGTTCTTCTGATTATCGGCCTTTCAGTCGTGATCATCCTGGCTTTTGACACCGTGATTAATTTCATCATGCGGACTACCGGCATTTACTCGACAAAGACACCTGTGGAGACGGAAGAAACAAAGCCGTCGGAAACTGAAGAAACAAAACCCTCGGAAACGGATGCGGATGAGACGGAAAAAAACACGGCTCAACTGCCCTCCGATGCGTCTTTGCCGGTCTACGTTGCTGCCCAGGGCATCCGCGTGGCTTTTGAGGGGTGAGCATGACTGACACGCCTGACAATCAAGAGGCGCTCTGGTACGTCATCCATACCTACTCGGGCTATGAGAACCGGGTCAAGTCGACCCTGGATCTTATTATTGAGAACCGCGGCCTCCAGGATATGATCCAGGAGGTTTTGGTGCCGACCGAGACCGTGATTGAGATCAAGGACGGCAAGCGCCGCAATGTGGAGCGCAAGATCTACCCGGGCTATGTCCTGGTCAAGATGATCCTGACAGATGAGATCTGGTACATCGTGCGGAACACCCGCGGAGTGACCAGCTTTGTCGGACCCTCCAGCACCAACCCCGTCCCCCTGACCGACGACGAACTGGGCCTCATGGGCCTGGACGACGAGTGGGAACCCGTCATGGACTACGATGTGGGCGACGACGTCCGCGTCATCAACGGTCCTTTGGAAGGTTTCGAGGGCCGGGTGGAAGAAATCAATCTGGACAAGAAGAAAGTGACCGTCATGGTCTCCATGTTCGGGCGTGAGACGCCGGTTGAACTGGAACTGACCCAGGTCATGAAACAGGATTAGGCAAAAGGACGGCATGACCGTCTTTGCATATATTAATAAATGGGAGGTGGCTGTATGGCAAAGCCAGTAACCGCATACGTGAAACTACAGATTCCTGCGGGCCAGGCAACGCCGGCGCCGCCGGTTGGACCAGCTCTGGGTCAACACGGGCTCAATATTGCCCAGTTTGTCAGAGAATTTAATGAACGGACCCAAAAGGATATCGGCCTGATTATCCCCGTTGTGATTACGGTGTATCAGGATCGGTCCTATACCTTCATTACGAAAACTCCACCGGCTGCCGTGCTGTTGAAAAAGGCCTGCAATTTGGACAGGGCTTCGGGGGAACCCGACAAGAACAAGGTCGCGACTGTCTCCTGGTCGGAATGTCTGCGTATCGCAGAGATCAAGATGGAAGACATCAATGCCGCCGACGTTGAAGCCGGCGCCCGCATGGTCGCAGGGACCGCCCGCAGCATGGGCATCGTCGTCGACTACGACAGCTAGGAGGAGCCGTTATGAAGCATGGTAAACGCTATAATGAAGCGGCGAAACTGGTTGATTCCCACAACATCTATGAGCCCCGCGAGGCCATGGATCTGGCCGTTGCGACAGCCACCGCCAAATTCGATGAGTCCATCGAGATTCACATGAAAATGGGGGTTGACTCACGCCGGGCCGACCAGCAGATCCGGGGTACCGTTGTCCTGCCGCACGGGACCGGTAAATCCGTCCGCATCGCGGTCTTCGCAAAGGGCCCCAAGGCCGATGAGGCCAGGGAAGCCGGAGCCGATTTTGTCGGTGACGAGGATCTGGCAGAAAAAATCCAAAAAGAAGGCTGGCTTGAATTTGACGTCGCCATCGCCACCCCGGACATGATGGGTGTGGTGGGACGCCTGGGCCGAGTCCTGGGCCCCCGCGGCCTGATGCCCAACCCCAAGTCGGGGACGGTCACCATGGACGTGGGCCGGGCCGTTGAAGAAGCCAAGGCCGGCCGTATCGAATACCGGCTGGAGAAGCAGAACATCATCCACGTTGCCATCGGCAAGGCCTCCTTCGGGGCCGACAAGCTCCTGGACAACTATGATGCCCTGCTGGACGCCGTCATCCGGGCCAAGCCCGCAGCGGCCAAAGGCCAGTACATCCAGCGCCGCACACAGACCAGCACAATGGGCCCGGGCATCCGGATCAACCCCAAGCTGAGCAAGTAGCAGACCGCCCGTTACGGGCAGCAACTGAATAAATACACCGACGCCGAAGAAAGCAGGAGTCCCGCAGGGGACATAAACAGCAAGGCTGTCCCGCCGAGGTGGAGGATGAACTTGACTTTTGAGTGCACCCCTCCGCCATTCGCGGAGGGGTGTTTTGATTATAAGAAGGAGGAAGTATCGCATGCCCAGTGAAAAAATACTGGTACGTAAGAAAAAGCAGGTCGAGTCGCTTGTCAAGGAACTGCAAGCGGCCGAATCGATCGTGCTGACGGACTACAAGGGCTTGACGGTCGCTCAGGACACCGAGATGCGCGCGGATTTCCGCAGCCAGGGTCTGAGCTACAAGGTTGTCAAGAACTCCATTACCAGCCGTGCCTTTGAAAAACTCGGCATTGAAGGTCTCGCAGAAACCCTGACGGGTCCGACGGCCATCGCCTACAGCTCTGAAGATGTTGTTCTGGCGCCCCGTCTGATGCGCAAGTATACCGAGAAATTCAAGAAGATGAGCATCAAAGGCGGCGTGGTCGGGACGGAAGTCTATCCGCTCGAGAAGATTATGGCCCTGTCCCGCATCGAATCCCGCGAAGGCCTCTATGGCCAGCTGCTCTTCATGATGCTCTATCCGCTGACGGCTTTTGCCCAGGTCAGTGCGCAGATCGTCGACAAGGGCAACGAGGCAGGAGTCGAGACGGTTGCTGAACTGGCTTTCGGCCAGGCAGTGCCGGCTGCTGCGGAAGTTGAAGAAGCAGAAGCTCCTGAAGCTGAAGAAGTCAAAGAAGAAGAAAACACAACTGATCAGTCGGAGGGGACTGATGAAACCCCCGCATCAACAGAGGAGGAATCTGACAATGAGTAACGAAAAAATCGACGGCATTCTGGAAGCCGTAAAGGGTCTGACCATTCTGGAGCTGTCCGAGCTCGTCAAGGCCATGGAAGATGAATTTGGCGTGTCCGCTGCGGCCATGGCCGTTGCAGCCCCTGCCGGCGGCGCCGGCGGTGCCGCTGAAGAAGTTGAGAAGACCGAGTTTGACGTCATTCTCAAGAACGCCGGAGCTGCCAAGATCGCAGTCATCAAGGTGGTCCGCGAACTGACCGGCCTGGGTCTCAAAGAAGCCAAGGCCCTGGTTGACGAAGCCCCCAAGGCCGTCAAGGAAAAGATCAGCCGCGAAGACGCTGAAGACGCCGCCAAGGTTCTGGCTGAAGCCGGAGCGGAAGTCGAGATCGAGTAATCGGATCTTGAATTTGCAAGGTAAAGGCGCGGTTTTGGCCGCGCCTTTTTTAAATTGAAAAATACCTGAAGTTACCGGTGCTGCCGGCAGGGAAAAGATCCTCTAGTCGGCCAGGGGCAGAACCCGGTAGACTGTCTCGAATTCGTGGACCAGGCGATTGACCCGTTTCAGGATCTGGCGTCTGGCGATAATGCCCTTGAAGATTCCATCCCGGTCGGTCACGCACAGATAGTTGGCGTTGACCAGCAGGTGGAGGATATCCTCCAGGGGGGCGTCAAGGCGGACGGCCGGCACATCCTTGGCCATGGCCTCTTTGACCTTTCTTTCTTCCAGGCACTCCCACTTGTAGTTGTCCTCATCCAGGACCCCGTTGATGATGGCGGGCATGCTGATGACGCCTGCCAGGCGTGAAGATTCATCGAGGACGGGGACGGAGGTGAAACCGACACTGGAGAGAAGTAACATGGCGTGCATCAGGGTATTTTCTGTCCGGACCGTGGCGCACTGTGCGGCATCGATCATTAAGGGGTCATCCCCCTGGAGCAGAAACGGGCCGATATGTTTTCCTATCATTCAGGAACCTCCCTGTTCTTCTTGTATACAGATTACCGCAAAGCATTGACTTAATCACCAACAAATTATGAACGAGGAGATGGCGGAGTCTGCAGGGGGTGCCCCCTTGTGATTGAATAGGGGAGGAGGACAAGCATGAGGAACAGAAATCTGATTCACCGGACGGTGACCATCTTTTTTATTCTATGGGGCCTGGGCGAACTGATTGCGGCCTTCCTTCGGCCCCCGGCCGGCAGCGCCGCGGACAGCTCCCGAATCATGAATGCAATGGCCGCCTTTGTATCGGCAGGCCTCCTCCGCCTGCCGGCCCGCTTTGCCCGGATCAGCTTTTTGGAACTGACCCCCGGCCTCCATCTCTTCTATACGGCCTATATCCTCTTATCCATCTTCTTCGGTTCCATCATCGGTTTTTATTCCCTGCTGCCCTGGTGGGACACCTTCCTGCACTTTCTTTCAGGCGTCCTCTTCAGTCTGGTCGGCCT
>DUUZ01000213.1 GCA_012841255.1 Clostridiaceae bacterium | reverse complement strand
TTTGCAAATCAGCCTTAAAGCCCTGGTATAGATGGGTTTTTAGGTATCTATATTAATGGCATATATACAGGTGTCCGTCAGACAAAGACACACAAGCAGTCATCATGACGACATATGGAATTGACAGCAAAGAAAAACCCCTGACACACGGGTATCAGGGGTTTTTGGTGCCCAGAGGCGGAGTTGAACCGTCGACACACGGATTTTCAGTCCGTTGCTCTACCTGCTGAGCTATCTGGGCTTAAACAATTGCCGGTGAAACACCGGCAATTGTGGCGACGCAGAAGGGGCTCGAACCCTCGACCTCCAGCGTGACAGGCTGGCATTCTAACCAACTGAACTACTGCGCCGTTTCGCTGCCGAAGCAGCTGTGTCAGTGTATCAGAAGAAAGAACGGCTTGTCAACTTGCATTTGACCGCCGGCAATAGCAGCGAAAATGCCCTATCGGTGTTCCTGGTCTGCGACTTTGGCAGGCCAGATCCAGTCCAGGGTGTTGTCGTCCAGAAAGTTGACTTTCTTGCTTTTTGTCCGTCCGAAAAGGTAATCGATGGAAACCTCATAATAGTCTGCCAGCTTGATCAGCATATGGTAATCCGGCTCACGTTCACCCCGCTCATATTTGGACAGTGCCTGCCGGCTGATGTTTAATTCGTCGGCAACATCCTCCTGACGGAGCTGCTTTTCAAGCCTCAATTTCTTGAGGCTCTTCGCGAATGTTTCCAGAGGCCGTGACATAATAAATGGATTATGAATCCGGCAGGTCCCAGTCTCAAGGTTCACGGCCTAAAATGCTCCAAAGTGGCGCATTTTGCGGATATTCGCAAATATGCTAGACTGTCAAAGCCTAAGGGGAGCATAGCTCAGCAGGGAGAGCACTTGCCTTACAAGCAAGGGGTCGTCGGTTCGAGCCCGGCTGCTCCCACCAAAAAACCCGCTGTCATCGAACGGCGGGTTTTTCTTTGCCGAAAACCAGAGTTTTCAGCTTATATAAGAAGGCAGAAGAGTTGAGAAATCGAAGTCGGGGATCAGGGCGTTGTTCCGGATACCGGCATGCACCCGGCCGGCCCCAAGAGGAATAAAGAGAGCCTCATCCATCAGCCAGAGCGTCAGGTTTTCCATGGACCGGATACGCTCTGTACGGCTGGCATTGACCTCTTCCATCCGCAGGATCAAGCCCCGGCCTTCCTCCTCCTCTTGGGGAAGAAGTTTCAAAAGGCGGTCTGACAGTTCCGCAGGCGTCTCATTCGGCCTGGTTTCCTGGTAGATCAGGTCATAGCGTCCAAGCTCGCTGTACTCCCGCCAAAGCTCTTCCGGGACGCCCCGAAGAATAATGCTGAAGCCCAGTTTTTTCGCCGAGCTGCTGAAGGCCTTCAGGCTGGCCTCCGCCTCTTCGGCATCCTGAGGATAAAGAAGGATAAGGGCCGGCAGGGGCTGGCCATCAAGATTTTCAAGGAGGCCTGTATCGGGATTCTTGGTCAAACCCGCCGATTCCTGGAGACGGCCGATCGTATCGGCATCCGGGATCAGGAGTGCCCCTTCAAGCTTCTGCCGGTCCAGTTGGCCCATGGCAGACGGGAGAGTCAAAAGGTCGGCTGCACTGATGGGGAGGCCGGACGGAAACAGAAGGCTGCCCGTCGTTTCTATGTCTGCTGCCAAGCCCAGAAGCTGGCGGACAGCAGGCCGGGTAAGCCAGTCGCCGGCCCGGGGATTGACCCCGATACCGGCCAGGATTTCCCCGCTCGGGACCTCTTCCAAACCCTCCGGCAGATCCGGTTTGAAAGCAGGGATCAGCCAGTCAATATCCTGATTGACAAGAGCCCTTTGGGCATAGCCTGCCGCCTCATATTTGAGAATGGTGAGATAAGAAGGCTGGCCATCTGTTCCAGGGACTGCCCGCTCGAAAGAAATTGAAAAATCGTCTTCCTGCAGGAAAGCCCAGGCGCCGGAACCGATAAGCGGCAGCGCCGACTCTTCCAGGGGCAGGCCGTCTGTGGTCAGCGGCTCCCAGATATGGCGGGGAAGGATCAGGGCCTTGGAAAAGGCATCGAAAAGCCGGGCAAGCGCCCCCTCCT
>DUUZ01000212.1 GCA_012841255.1 Clostridiaceae bacterium | reverse complement strand
GACGCCTTCCAGGCGGGCGGCCTCCTCCATGATGGCCCGGACCGGGATGGCCCTGGCCAGGAAGGGCATATTGTTGATGGAGACGGGGTTGATGCCCAGCGCGGCACAGACCAAGGTCCGTCCGTCCGTGGTCAGACCCGATCCGACCAGGCAGCGTCCGGCCTGGGGCGTTGTCCCTGTCTTCACTCCCGTATATTTTTCGAAGTACTGGGACTCCAGGTAATCGGCACCGTAGATCACCAGGGCATTGGAATTCCCCATGGTGGCCCACCAGGCCTTGTCGTGGGCAGGCGTGACCGGCATCCGGTAATACTCCAGGGATACGACATGGGCAATCAGGGGGTTTTTCATGGCTTCGGCGGCAATGACCGCAATGTCGTGGGCGGTCGTATAGTGGCTGCCGTCGGCTTCGTCAAAACCGGCCGGATTGGTGAAGTTGGTGGACAGGGCACCCAGCTCCCGGGCCCTTTCGTTCATGCGGGCGACGAAGAGCTCCTGGGAGGCCGCCGCATCATTTCGCCTTTGCGGGTCGACGGCCCCGTAGGCTCCCCCGTAATTCTGGGCGATGACCCGGGCGACGTCATTGGCTGAGGCAATCAGGAGGGCGGCCAGGCAGTCCAGGGTGGACAGCTGATCCCCTTCTTTCAGAGCGGCGATCCGGGCTGAATTGGGGTCCAGGAAATAGAGGGACTGGGCGGACACGGTCAGCAGGAGATCGGGATCGAAGTTCTTGTCCTCGACCAGGATCAGGGCCGTCATGATCTTCGTCGTACTGGCATTGGACCGCTTCTTGTCCGCATTGTGGGAGAGGATCTCCTCGCCCGTATCGGCGTCCATGACATAGTAGGAGGCCACCGAGATGTCAGAGAACTCCTGCCAGCCCGAAGGCTCCTCCGGAGCCGCCAGGACCTGGGCGGGCAAAACCAGCAATAGTGCAAAAAGGAGGGTGAGGATCTTCCAACCCTTGCTTGTACTTCTTTTTTTCATGTCCATGGATCGGATCTCCTTCATTCCCTTTCGCTTTCTTCTCCGCTTTCTCCCCGCAAAAGATACTCCCGAATATCTTCCCCGATGGTAGCGGCAATGGCTTCGGAAGCCGCGGCATCGCCGCCGTCCAGAAGCTCTTCCAGGGGCTGGCCCACGGGAACTCCCGCCTCCTCGGCCAGGAGACGGACAGCGGCCCCGTAGTCTCCCCGGGGGAGCTTGCTGCCCAAAATGGCCCGGCCGCTTGTGTAGGCATCAAAGAGGGGTGAACGGGTCTGGACGAAGCAGACCGGGGCCTGCGACTTCTTGCCGGATCTTTTGGCCCAGCCGGCCACGGCATCAGCAGTATCCCGGGCCAGGAGATAGTCCGTCTGGTCGTAGATGGTCCGGATCATGCGGATGGAACGCTTGTAGTCGTTGCTGGTCACAAGAACCGACTGACCCAGAAGATGGCTTTCTTCCTCCGACAGCCAGTCCCCATTTTCCTCTTCCGCCAGCCGGAGGATATCCAGGATCCGTGCAGGGTCCCGGCCGGAGACTTCAAAGAGAAGACGCTCCAGGTTGACGGGCCAGACAGCCCCCGGGTCATCGGGCCTTCGGTTCTTTTTGGGAAAGGCCAGCCTGCCCGAGGAAAAAAGTGTCGACAGGGAGGGCGGGTCATTTTCGCCCACATAGACCATGCCGACCGGCAGCTCCAGGCTGGCGGCATAGACCAGGCCGGCAAAGAAGGAGAGATGGTCCTTGGACACGACAAAATCGACCTTGGCCTCTTCTTCCAGCTCCTGGCCCACCGCTGCCATGATCTGGGCGGCTACAGCGCCCGCCGTCAGGGCCTCGATCAGGTGCCCCGGTCCCACGAAGAGGGGAAAGACCCCGGCTTCCTCAAAATGGGCCTGAAAGGCAGAATCGGAGGCCAGGCTGGTAAGTGCCCGGTAGCCGTCATCAAAGCTGTCGGAAAAGACCCGGGCGGCCTTTGAAAGTGACAGCTCCAGTCCCCGAAGTCCCTTGTCAGGGACGTAGAGCAGGCTTGGCGGTGCCTCCAGGCCGTGGCGGAAGGCAATGGCCTGGTCTTCGGTCACGACGCCCACAAGCAGGGGGCGTTCCCGGACGTCCAGCAGCTCCAGTGCACGGGGCCAGAGGGCTTTCAGGATAGAAGCGGAAAGATCGGCCAGACTTCCGGTCGGGAAGCCGTCGGCATTGAAGAGGTAATAGCGGTCCAGGTAGGGGTTCAGGCGATGGACCGGGAACTGGAATTCCTCCGGCCCCATGGCCAGGGAGCTCAGGGCTTCACGGGTGATCTGCCGCCAGGTCTCAAAGGGTAATTCCGGAAGAAAGCGATGGAAGAAACGGGCTGACGTTTCTTCAAAGGAAAGGCCGTAAAGCGTCCGGATGTCGAGCGGCGAAGGCAGCTCCTCCGGAACGAAGAGGCCCCCGTCCTCCGCAAGACCCCGGCAGACAGCGGTCATCGCACTCACGGGTGCTCCGCCCCGCGTACTAATGTAATTCATCTTGATCAGTCTCCCCCACTTTCTTGCAAAGGAAAGGTCTTTTTGTACATCTCCAGAATCTCTGCGACGGATTCGTCTTCCTGACGCTCATCGAGAATGCGCTCCAGCCAGTTCAGGCGCTCGCGCCGGGCTTCGTTGCGAACGATGACGGGGCGGACGGCAAAATAGAAAACCAGGAAAAGAAGCGAGGCGGCAATGACCGCAATGGTCAGACCCTGGATCAGGCGGCTCAGCATGCCCCGGGTCCTCTTCCCGTCATCCGAAAGCCCCTCGGCCATCCGGAGCACTTCATCCTGCTCCCGCCGGCCGGCCATCTGGATGCGGCCCGTCCCTTCGGGGTCGGCGGCCCTTTGCAGAATCCCGCTTTTGGCCATATGGGCCCGGACTGGCGTCAGCAGGCTCTCGCTTCGCCGCCTGGAATTGTCTTTTGCCTGTTCGCGGATCCGCTCTTCCCGGGCCGCCATCCGGTAGCGGTCGACCGTGGGGAAAAGCCGGGTATCGGGCGAGGCCAGAAGGGTTTTTTCAAATTGCTCCTCGGCCTCGGAAAAGCGTCTGTCCCGGGCCAGAAGAAGGCCGTACAGGGCAGATGCCTCGGCAAATTGTGGCCAGCTGGAGGCCAGTTTCTCCAGGCCGATCAGGGCAATATCCGAATTGCCGGACAGGGCCTGGTTCAGAGCCCGGTTATATACAGACAGAAGGCGTTCTCTTTCGCTGTCGGAGGCCACAATATCCCCGGGAAGCTCTGTTAGCTCCCGGATCCCATTGACGGCGCGCTCCCAATCGAGTGCCTCTGCCTTGCTTTTGGCATGCTGAACGGATCGTTTGTCCTCTGCTTGACGCAAGTTTTTTTCGCCTTTCAAGGTAAAAACTCCTCACTGTTTCTTCAAGACTATTAAACCACAACCGTCCGGAAAGGACGGGCGGGCATCAGGACTCCCCTGCCTGAAAGGCCCGGGTGATCGGGCGGATCTCCCCTGCCAGATAAAGGGAACCGGCCACGCAGATCACGGCGTCCTCTTCCTTTGCCTT
>DUUZ01000211.1 GCA_012841255.1 Clostridiaceae bacterium | reverse complement strand
TCACCATGGACAAAGATGGAAGAAGGATCAGCCCGTCAGGGCCGGGCGATCACATAGATGGCAGAGACGGTGTTGTTCCGGGTCAGATTGTGGCTCTCGCCGGCATCATAGCAAAGATCAAAGTAGCTGTTGCTCCGGTCGCCGACCACGGCGATGCCGTAGCCCCGGACAAAGAGGACGGTCCCGCGGGGGTAAACCCCGACTTCGCTGGCAGGAACGGCCACGATGCCCCTCTGGGCCGGAATGCCGGACCCTGTATTGTGGTTGACGGGGCTTGTATGACCCAGCCAGCAGCGGCCGCCGTTGGCCCGGATGGACTGGATGCAGACTTCCAGGCCGTCATAGTGGGTCGCCCGCCTGGATCCGTATTTTTCCAGATAACCGAAGGTGACACCGTCCACCGTGATGGTCCCGTCACCGTTCTCGGTAAAGACCTCGTAATGGCGGTTGATGGAAGAACTGCCGGCCTTGTTGATCAGGCCGTTGTTCTTGATGATGTTGAAGTTGGCCCGAGCGATGGCATCCGGTGTCCCGGTGAGAACAAACTGGATGGGGGAACCGCCCTGTCCTGATCCCCGCGTGGTTGTTGTTGTCGAAGGCGGCCGGGTGGTGGTGGCGGCCGGCTTGGCCGTCGTCGTCGTCCGCTTTGTCGTGGTCGGGGCTGTAGAGGTCACGGGCGGATACTTGCTGATGTATTCCCGGGACACATAGCCCAGCTCCAGGCCGGCCAGGCGGACCTTGGCCCATTCAGAGGACAGGCCGATCACCCGTATGGCCATGCCGTACTCAAGCTTCTGCTTGACTGCGGCCTTGGTGGAGGGGGCCTCCCGAAGATTCAGCCCCGTCTCGGACAGGACATAGTAGCGGATGTCCACAGCTTCAAAAACCGTGCCCGCCGAAGTCGGCGATCCCGCCGTCGTGGTGGTTGAAGGCGCCGTCGTCACCGCCGGTGCCGTCGGCTCGGTCCGGACTTCCGAAGTCTCGGATGAAAGGGTCTGGCTTTCTCCGAAAGATCCATGGACCGGCGCCTGGATCTCATCCAGGAGCAGTCCCAGTTCACTGTCCGGCTGATGGCGGTCAATCAGGCCTTCCACCTCGAAAGCAAAAGTCCCTGCAGTCTCGGCGGGTTCCGTCAGCTGGCCGGCCGGCAGGCCGGAAACATAGAGATCATCGTCGGAAGATTGAATCAAACGGAAAATAAGGGCGACAGAAACGGCCGCCACCATGACGAGGGCGGTCGTTATTAAGATGGTATCGGTTTTCCGCTTACGTCGCATAAATCCTTCTTACATGACAAAGAAGAAGCCTTGGCCTCTTTGGGTCATTTTACGCCTTATCCCCCGTTCCTGCAAATCGTGGGGCAAAAGATCAGGCTTGAGCCAGGATTCCCATGATCTTCCGACCCATGCCCCGGGCCATTTCCAGCTGGTGGAAGGCGGCCTCTGCCCGGGTCTCAAGCGGCGTCACCAGGAGCAGGGCGGCATCGGCCCCGGCAAGCTTCCTCACGTCATCACCCCTGCCCAATCCGGCCGGGAAGGCCCGAGTTTAGGAGATAGCACAATAAATCTTTAGTAGCAAAAAGCATATGCAGGTCCTGAAAGCCCGCCATAGACGGGTTATTTTTGTCGGAAAAAACTTGACAGAAGCACCATTTACCCATTGACATATCTTGTGCTCTTGTGCTATGATGTTGGCAGCGTAGGAGGGCCTCACGATGTCGTATTTTTTGAAGAAAACAAAGAAGAAAAAGGGGATCTACTTGCAGATCTATGGAAACCGCGCTTCCTCAAGACCACTAGCGCACTCAATCAAGGCCAGCGGCGCGCG
>DUUZ01000210.1 GCA_012841255.1 Clostridiaceae bacterium | reverse complement strand
TCCAAGGAAGAGTCGGTTTTGGCAAAGGCAAAGAGCATGCTGTCCACGGTCCGGTCCGGATAGGCACTTTCAAAGGCCTTCTTGTAGAAGGGCAGCTGGATATCCGTTCCGTCCAGAAGATCCAGCCAGGAAAAGGCCTTGCCGGTCCGCTTGTAATCGAAGAGGCGGAGGCGGCCCTGGGGATTCACGTCGATCCGGTCGATCAGGCCCCGGGCGGGGTAGTCCCGGCCGTCAGCCTGCAAGATGAGGGACACGGCATCCCTTTGAGGAAAAGACCACTCCAGCCAGCCGGGCAAAAAAGAATCCTCACGGTTGAAGTACTCCAGGGTTCTCAAGGTCTCCGCTGAACGGAGCAGGACTCTCTCCCCGATGCCTCCGGCCATGGGGCCGCCGCTGTACCAGGCAAGTCCCTGGTCTTCTGCCGCTTTAAAGTAGAGGCGGCGGAAGTAGGAAGGCGTCAGGGTCTCTTGCCAAAGGCTTCGTCTGGCTTCCCTTTCCAGGTCAGTCTTTGCGGTATCCAGGGAGAAGAGCAGGTCACGGACAGCCAGCTCCATGACCCGGTGGAGCAAGGTGCCCTGGAAGTCCGGCCGGTCGGCCGCCAGGGGGCGCTCGGAGGCTCCCGCCAGGTAGTTCATGAAGAACTGGTAGGGGCAGAGGTTGAAGGTCTGGATCAGGGAGGCACTGATGCCCGTCCGCTTGTCCAGGTTTTCCAACACTCTTTGGGGTGCGGCCTGGAGCTTTTCTGCCCTTGGTGCTGCGGCTTCAAGTTTCTGGGGAATATCTTTCAACAGCCGGCCCAGGAGCTCCTGCCATTGGCCGGGCCGGCTGTCCTGGCCCTGCAGATAGCGGGCGGCCGTTTTCTCCGAATACCAGCGGGGGTCGGGTTTGTCAGGCCATTCGGCCAGGAGGGTCTCATGGACACCTTCTTCTTCCATCCACTCGTCGTAAATCCGGGAACTGTCATCACCCAGGGAGGGTACGGACAGGATAAGCTCATTTTCAGGCCGGTTTTTCAGAGCATGGATCAGCCAGGCCTGGGCTGCGGGCTGGTCTTTTTTTCTGTTGGGAAAAGGCCGGCCCAGCCGGTCGGCAAGCAGTTCCCGCTCCTGGTCCAGGAGGAAGCCCTCCTTTTGGGAACCGGGCGGGAAAGCGGATTCCAGGGCGCCCAGGATGAAGAGGACCTTGCAGGGGAGGAGAGCCATCTGCTGGAGGGAACCGACCCGGACCCGGTCGATGCCCGGCGGGATGGACCGCAGGGAGAGCCCTTCCAGCCCTGCCAGGAAAAGGCCTGTGAAATGGGCCTGGGAGAGCCGGCTTGTGCCCAGGAGACGGGCGCTCTCCTCCAGGAAGTCGACGGCGGCATTCCAGGCGGATACCAGAAGGCGGGCACTGTCCGGATGTTTTTCCAAGAGCAGCTGATCCCGCCGCTCTTCAATCTGTTTATTCGGACCTGAGAAAAGGAAGTCCAGGAGCAGCAGGCATTTATCTTCTCCGTTCCTAGCCTGGCGCATCCGGGAACCCAGGCGGAGGAGTCCCCCGATATTCGTGAGAACGGTCTCAACTGCCAGAAAGTTGAGGCTCCCTTGACCGTCAATCTTGAGGGCAGCCTCCTGGATTTTTTCGGGAGATTCGGTCATCTTTCGGAAATCCCGGGCCCGCCGCCAGTCACGGGCCAGGGCTGCATTCTCAAAGCGGTCGATGGCATCGTCTGCAAGGCCGGACAGGCCGCTCCTGTAGTAAGGCATGAGGTCATCCAGCTGGAAATCATAGTCGCAGACAGCCAGCAAGGCGGAAAGCATGCGGACCAGGGAGGTGTGCTGGAGGGATTGGCCGGCATCGATATAGGCGTCAATACCGTAATCCTTGAAAGCCGATTCAAGGAAGATGGGGCTTTGGTCCGTTTCGCAAAGGGCGATCCCGATGTCTTTCCGCCTCACGCTGCCGGTCAGGAGCAGGCGGCGGATTTCGCCGGCTGTGAAGCGGGCCTCTTCTCTTCGGTTGGGGGAACGGACAAAGCGGATCAGAGGCTTTCTGGGCGGCGGGGCCGGGAGTCCGATACTTTCAGCCTGCGGGAAGAAGTCCTGTAAAGATTCCAGGCTCCGGCGGCCGATCCGAAAGGCCGGATCTCTTTCATCGGCATCGCAGACAAGCGTCAGGGTCAGGGAGGGGACCAGGGCGGCCAGGCTCCCGATCAGTCGCATTTCCTGGGAGGTGAATTCCCTGCTGCTGCCAAAACCCGTGACCCAGACATGGGACTGCCGCAAAAAGGCCAGGCGGTCGGGGAGGACAGACTCTTCCAGGAGGTCTGCCAGCCGGGTCAGGACGGTGTCGGGATCATCCAGGCCACGGACCGCAATGGCTTCATCCAGGGCTTCTTTCAGAAGGGCGAAGTCGTGGAGTTTATCGGCGGTGGGGGGAGAGAGATTCTCGTGGTCCTGCAGGTCTTTTGATGAGATGCCGTAACGGTGGAAATCGCCCAGGACCTGGTTGAGCTCGGCCGCATAGCGGGGCCTTGCGGCCAGCCGGTTGAAGCGGCGGAAGGGGATGGCCTGGTCCTGCAGGATGCCCTGGGTCAGGGCCGCCTTGCCGGAGGCCGAGATGGGAGGCCGGCCGGCCCTCCCGGACTCTGCAAAAAGCCGGGCGGCGAAACGGCGGAAGGATAAAACCTCGGCCATCATGAGCCCCCGGGCTCGTTCCCCGGACAGATAACGGCGCTCCATATCGGCCTTCAAGGTTTCGGGGACCAGGACAAAGGCCCGCTGGTCCGGCCAAAGATGGCTGTGTTCCGCCAGCTGTCCGAAGACAAAGTCCGCCAGCTGGTCGGGATCCCGGGCGCAGACGAGTGTGATGCGGCCGCGGGTCACGGATCAGGACTCCCGCTTGCCCTGGAAAACGCGGGCATCGCCGGACATGCGGGTGCGTTTGAGCTTATCGAAATATTCCAGAAGGGCAATGGCAAACTTGCGGGTGGTTTCCATCTTGTCCCGGAAATCCGCCAGCGTGATGCTGCCCTCCTTCTCAATGGTTTCTTTGACGGTGTCCCAGGCCCGGTCCACAAGATCAGCATGCATGAGAATCTGCGGTGTCAGGCGGACCAGGGTTCCCCGGTTGATGAGAAGCGAGATGAGCTGGTCCAGGCTGACCCGTTTCCCCGATGAAAGCCGGATCTCATCAAGGCCCGGAGGCGAAGACCCCGCTTTCCTGAAGGTTTCTTCAAGCTCCTGCAGGATTTTCTCTTCATCCTCAGACAGTTCCACCTGGTGGCCTTTGAGGGCAACCAGACCTTCTTTGGCCTCCAGGACCCCCCGCTCATTCAGGCGGTCAAGGATCAGGTCCGAAAGCTGGATATCTGCCCGGGGCATGAGCCGGGTCCGCAATTCCTCCCTGCGCATACCTTGGAGGAGGGGTTCTTTGTCATGGAAACGGACCAGGAGCGCGCCGGCCCTGCGGGCCAGG
>DUUZ01000209.1 GCA_012841255.1 Clostridiaceae bacterium | reverse complement strand
GGGACTGCATAAAGGAACATTGACCCCGTGCCGGCGGCCCGCCGCCCGTACATACGGCCGCAGTTAGAAGAGTCTGCGGTGACACGAGTGAAGGAGGAGACAGTATGTATTGTACAAATTGCGGAGCGCCCAATACGGATGATGCAGCTTTTTGCACGACGTGTGGCACAGCGCTGACACCGCCTGCAAATGAGCAGGCACCGCCCGTGGAGCAGTTCCAGGCGGCCCCGCCGCCCCCACCCCAGGCCTACGCACAGCCGGCACCGCCGGAAGGCCAGGTCCCCTACCCGCCTCAGGACCCCGCAGCTTATCCGCCGCAGGCCCCTTACGGATACCCGCCCCAAGCCCCGCCCAAGAAAAAGAATAAGGGACTCATGATCGGAATCATTGCCGGTGCTGCTGTCCTGGTCGTGGCCCTGGTCCTCATCCTGGTTCTGGGAGGAGGAGGCGGCAGCAAGGGAGTCGCCGGCAAATGGACCGTTGTCGACACCGAAGGCTGGAGCGATTACGAGGAGGGCCTGATCCTCAATTTCAAGAGTAATGGCCAATTAACCTATGAAGCACCCGCCGGAACCCCGGACGATATGAAAGCCATTTACGACTTCATGAACCTCCTGAAGACCAGTTACAAGGTCAGCGGAGACACGATCGTTCTGACGGCTGAGTTCTTCGGCGAGAAGGATGTCACTGAAATGCGCTTTTCACTGGAAGGCGACCAGCTGACCCTCTATGACGGCAGCGATGTCACGGTCCTCCGAAGAGCCAAGTAAACCCTGATTTTTGATGGAAGATGAAGAGCGCGCCCGGGGCGCGCTCTTTTGATTTACCGATATCCATTCAGCCTATTTCCCGGCGGGCGGGATCTCCCCTGTCATGAAGACGAACTGGACACTTTCCACTTCCCTGTTCCTGCCTGAGACAAAGGATGTGGGTTCAAAACCGGAGTTGGTGAACTCGTCCATCTTCTCCCGGATGGCTTCTTCAAAGAGACCGCGGAGGTCGGAGGTCTCATCCTTCATGATGGACGATCCTTCATCCAGCTGAACAAGACCCTGGTTGAAGGGCACCATGCCGGAGCTGTAATACTGGCCCAGTCCCTGGTAGAGGGCCGAGGTCCCCTTGCTCAGTTCCGAGGTCCCGTCGGCCAGGCCCGGCTCATCTTCGGTCCCCTCAATCCCCTGCAGAAGACCGCCCATACCCTGGTCGATGTAGAGGGAAAGGCCGTAGTGGAAAGTCTTGTAGCCTGTGTAGAGTTCATTCAGGCCGTCGATCAGCTGGTCGATGTTGGAGAACATGGGGCCCACCACCCCGACCAGGTCCAGCAGATCCTCCGCCTGATCCAGCAGGCCGCGAACGGCTTCCAGGATCTCCTCGGTGCTGACATCCAGGTCTGGCAGACCCTTGAGCAGGAGTGAGAGGGCATCCAGGAGCTCTTGCAGCTCTTCGGCCTGGACAGCCATGCGGGACAGGGCCGCCAGTGCCTTGTAAAGATCCTCCAAGGGGGCGTCCGGATCGACGCCCAGGCCGACCAGCAGAGCCTTCCAGCCTTCTTCGGTCACCGGGATCTCCGAGACGGACGGCATATCCAGCTGGCGGAGCCATTCAATGATCTCCTGCAGTTCCCCCCGGATCTCCTCCAGTTCGGCCTCGTGGTCGGCCAGAAGCTGCAAGACCTGCTCCAGGGTCTTCAAAAACTCACGGGCCTCCTCCAGCCTCTCCAGGTCCTCTTCGCCGAATTCCGGCAGATCCAGGGATTCAAAGATCTCCTTGTCCGGCAAATTGGCCGCCATCTCGGACAGGCCCGCCAGAATCTGGGCCGACCCGGTCTTGAGTTTCTTGCCCTCCCCGGCCAGGGCCTGAACCCCTTCTTTCAATTCCTGGACCCCCTCGTCCAGGAGCTGGCTCCCCTCGGCCAGCTGGCCGCTGCCGTCCCGGATCTCCCGGAAGGCCTTCATCAGCTCCCGGTAACCGTCTGCAATCTGGCCGATCCCGTCGGAAAATTCGGCAATCCCCGATGACAGGTCGTCCAGCGGCTGCAGTTCCTCCTCCATCTCCTCCAGATCGATATCGAAGGAAAGAAGGACACCGGCAATGGTGATCTGCCCCATGGCAAAATCCTCCACCTCCATGAGAAGGCGGATAACCGTTTCCTGTCCTGGCAGGACAATATAGTTGAGCTGGTGCTCAGTTCCGGCTGACGAGAGGACAAAGCCTTCACTGGCGGCCTTCACGACCGCCCGGTCGGGGTCCAGCGGCAGGCCGATCTGAAGGGCATAGCTGTCGTAGAAGAGTGTATCAACGGCCGGATTTGGCCGGACGGCCAGCTGGATTTCCAGGTTCCCCCGGGCTCCTGACAGATTTTCCGGTGCAGTCAGAACCCCGTCAAGGAGGTAGATGATGTCAAAGAGCCAGGGCAGTTCACGGGACTTGAGGTTTCCCTGGTAATAATAGTGGCCAAGTGCCCGGGGGACCGTCACCTTTCCCCCTTCCAAGAGGGGGGCTTCCTCACCGGTCAGCTGGATAACGCTTTCATAGTCGCCGTAGTCGGTCAGGGCCGTCTCCTCCAGGGGGTGGAAATGGTTGACCACATAGATCTGGGAGACTGCACCTCCCGGCGTCAGCTTGGCGTAAACCACCTCCCGCTTCATGGTGTCGCTCTCGGGGAAGATGACCAGCTCCTTCTCCTTGTTGGCCTTGACCACCTGGGGGACCAGGGCGGTGAAAAGTGCAAGAACAAGAAGGACAGCCAGGATCTGGCCGGCCCTTTTCCAGTTGGGAATCATTTTTGTCTTCAGGAGCAGGGTACGCATATCAAGCCTCTTTCTTCCGGCGGTAACTGTGCCGGTCAGGAAGGAATTTCTGTTTCCAGGTTGTTTTTTCAATGAAGCGGTCGAAGAGACGCAGGAGGTTGGGCAGGAGGAAGAGAACCAGGACCAGCGAGGTCAGCGCCCCTCTCCCCAGGACACTCCCCAGCTCGGAGACGACCGAGATGCTGGAGATGATGTTCAGGGTAAAGCCGGCCGCCGCCAGGATCAGGGCGGGCGGGATGATGGAGCCGGCCACTGTCTGGACGGTCATGCGGGCGGATTCCTTGCGGTCATGGGTCTTGCGGTAATCCAGATAGTGCTGGGCCATGAGGATGCCGTAGTCGACGGTGGCCCCCAGCTGGACCGTACTCACGATCAGGTAGCCGATGAAGTTCAAAGGTGTCCCCGTCATATAGGGGATGGCCAGGTTGATCCATACCGACAACTCAATGGTCAGCACCAGGATGAGCGGCAGGGCCAAAGAGCGGAAGGCCAGCATGATGACCAGGGCGATGGCCAGGATGGCCAGGCCGTTGACGATGATCAGGTCCTTGTTGATGGTCGTCTTCATGTCCAGAAGGACGAAGTTGGCCCCCGCCAGGTGGGTTCCCCCTTCAGGGTAAGCCTCGTCGGCCATGGCGCGGATCTTTTCCGCCAGTTCATAGGTCTCGGGACTCTCGCCCGGAGATTCGGCGATCAGGATCAGCCGGCTGTAGTGGTCGGAAAAAAGCATGGACAGGACCCGGTCCGGCAGAAGGTCCGGCGGGATGCTGGTACCCACCTGGGTCACATAGCCCACCACCGACTTCATCTCGGGCAGGGCTGAAAGGTCATCGGAAAGCTTCTCCTCCACCGCCCACTGTCCCTTGGGAACCAAAAGAACCATCTGCATGTTCTCACCGAACTCTCGGTTCAGGTATTCGACATCCCGGGCCTCCCGGGATCCCTTGGGAAAGTTCTGGGAACCGTAGAGAAAGTGGTTGGATTTCTGGCCGATATAGGCCGGAACCAGGACGAGGGCAAAAAGAATCATGACGGGGATCCCGATCCGGATGACCAGACGGGAAAAGCCCTTGAAGGAAGGCAAAAAGGACCGGTGGGTGGTCTTGTCAATAATCTTGTAGGAATAGACAGCCAGAACCGGCAGGAGAAAGAAAACGCTGAAGAGACTGAAGACCACGCCCTTGGCCAGGACGATCCCCAGGTCGGGACCGATGCGGAAGCGCATGAAGACCAGGGCCAAAAAGCCGAAGAAGGTAGTCAGGGCCGAGGAGGAAATGGGGATGAAACTCTTGACCATGGCCTCCTTGATGGCCTCCTCGATGGAAAGTCCCTGCTCCCGGTAGTCACTGAAGCGGCGGAGGAGGAAAATGGCGTAGTCCATGGAGACCGCCAGCTGCAGGACCGAGGCGACGGCCTGGGTGATGAAGGAAACATCCTTGAAGACGACATTGGTGCCCATATTCAAGAGGACGCCCACGAAAATGACGACCATGAAGAGGACCGGCTCGAACCAGGACTTGGTCGCAATGATCAGGATGAGGAAGGCCAGGGGGACAGCGACCGCAACGATGCTCTTGATCTCGACCAGGACGCCCCTTTGCATGTTGGCCGTTTCGACGACCTGGCCCCGGACGGCCCCCTCGGGTCCGACCAGCTCCTGCAGCTCGACCAGGACATCCATGGCCTTGGCTTCCTCGTCCAGGGTGACGTGGTAGAGGGCCATGCCGTTCTTGTAAAATCCCCCCACCGTATCGGGATCCATCAGCTCCAGGGGGACGGCCAGATCGCTTTGATCATCCAGCCAGAGGACTTCCTTGACAAAGGGCAGGGCAGCTATCCTGGCCTTGACGGCCAGGGCTTCCGACACCGATTCAACAAAGACCCCTATCTCGGCATTGGGGATATCCTGCTCGTATTCCTCCATCATGGTTTCGATGGCAATGGTGGAGGGGGCTTCCTTGGG
>DUUZ01000208.1 GCA_012841255.1 Clostridiaceae bacterium | reverse complement strand
CCGGCTATGACGTCACGGTCTTTGAAAAAGAAGAAGAGGCCGGAGGAAGCCTCCGTTATCTGACGCCGGCCTTCCGGCTTGACCGGGAAGTCCTGGATGAACAGATCCGGGTTTTAGAGGCTGCCGGCGTGGAATTCCGTTTCCGTATGGAGCTGGGTTCTGACATCTCGCTTGAATCCTTGAAAAAAGAGGGTTATGAGTCCATCTTCCTGGCCATGGGGGCCGGCGAGGCGGATCCCGTGGAGGGGACCATGTCCGTCCGGGACTACCTGCGTTCAGCCCCCGGGGTCAGGGCCCATGAAGGCGGCTCGGTCCTGGTTGCGGGAAGTGATCTGGATGCGGTGGATGCGGCCAGAACAGCCGTCCGGTCGGGAGCCGGCCAAGTGACTCTTCTCCTCTCCGGCAAACGGCCTGCCCGGATCAATATGGCTGACCAGATCGGCCTGGCCTTGGAAGAAGGCGTGCAGCTGATCGAAAACGGCCTCTTTTTACAGGCAACCGAAGGCGGCGCCCGGATCCTTCTTTCCGGACTGGAAACCGACTTCCCCTGCGATCAGATTATTTTGTCAGCGGACAAAGCTTTGAAAATCGATTTGCCGCAAGACCTGGAATTCGCCCAGGGCAAAATCAGGATTGACCGGAAAACAGGGGCTGCAAGTCTGCCCGGTGTTTTCGCAGGCGGCGATGCCTCGGGGAGCCGGGACATGATCAGCTCCATCGCATCCGCCAAGACGGCGGCCGCAGCCATCGACCGGGAACTTCGGGGAGAACATGCCACTGTGCCGGAAATCAGCCAAGTTAAGACTGTGGACCGGGAGCTGGTTCTCAGCCGCCACGGCTACATTAAAAAGGCGGGGCAGACCCTGAAACTTACAAGAGAACAAGCAGCAGACCGGATTGAACACTTCGGTCTGACAACACGTACCATGACGGAAGAAGAGGCGGTTCAAGAAGCCTCCCGCTGCCTGAACTGCGGCTGCGGTGAAGGCTGTCAGATTTGCAAGACCATCTGTTCCGTCTTTGCCCCCTACATCAGCGCCCCCGATATTCTGACCATTGACCGGGAGGAATGCGTGGCCTGCGGCATGTGTGCCCTGCGCTGCCCCATCCACAACATCGACATGATCAGTCTGGGGACCACGATTTAGGGAAGCAGCTGAAAGGAGATTGAGATGAGTGTGAATTTTGATATCAAAGATAAGGTTGCGGTTCTGACGGGTGCCGGAGGGATTATCTGCGGTGCCATGGCCCGTGAATTTGCCAAACTGGGTGCCCGCGTCGCACTCCTGGATCTGTTCCCGGAAAAAGCAGAGCGGATCGCGGATGAAATAAGGGCCGGGGGCGGGGACGCCCTGGCAGTCCAGGCAGACGTTCTGGACCGCGATAATCTCATCCGTGCCAGGGAAGCCGTGGTCGCCCATTTCGGACATGTGGATATCCTGGTCAATGGAGCAGGCGGCAACAAACCGGAGGCGACAACCGGCCCGGACAATCCCTTCTTTTCGCTGGACCTGGATGCCATCAAGTGGGTCTTTGACCTGAATGTGACGGGGGCTGTGCTTACCACTCAGGTTTTCGGTGAATTGATGGCGGAACAGGGCTACGGGAATGTGGTCAATATTGCTTCCATGGCATCGGTTCTGCCCCTGACCAATACCATCGCGTATTCGGGGGCCAAGAGTGCTGTTGCCAACTT
>DUUZ01000207.1 GCA_012841255.1 Clostridiaceae bacterium | reverse complement strand
TCCAGTTCGAAAACCAGGATGAAAAGCGGGTCCAGGATCATGTTGAGGATGAGTCCTGTGACGAAGATGACAAAGGGGGTGAAGCTGTTGCCGGAAGCTGTCAGGATGGCGCTGTAGAGCCTTCCGCCCACCCGGGGGATCAGCCCCAGACCCACGATCCACAGATAGGTCTCCGTCCGCGTGATGGTGTAAAGGTCGTTGAACTGGAAGATGGCAGTCAAAGGTCCGCGGAAAAAAAGAAAGATCAGTGAGAGAAGCGCCGCCAGGCCGTAACCCAGGCGGAGCGAGGACCTGGCCCAGCTTCTGGCTTCATGCGGCTCTCCCGCCCCCAGGGATTGGCCGACCAGGACCTGGCCGCCCACCCGGGGAACAGTGAAAAGACTGTCCACCAGCCAGAATAAGGTGCCGCCTGTCCCTACGGCGGCAACCGCCCGTTCGCCCAGGGAAGAAACCCAGAACATATCGGTCAGGGTGTAGGCCAGACCCACGAAAGAAGTCGCCATGATGGGCATGGCCAGCTTCACCACAGTGGGCAGGATAGGGCCTTTCAACAGGTCTACTTGTTTCTTGTCTTGCATGGATCTCCCGCGGGAATGGATTTCCTGATGATTCTAGCACAGAAGCTTTCAAAGCTGCTTTCCCATTGAAACATGCGGCCACTTGTCATAGACTGAATAATAGATTTTTGCAGGAGTACGATGCGTATGATAAGAATGAACCTCCTGGGCTTGCCGCGGCCGATTCATCCCAAAGACAGCAAGAATACGGCAGCAATGGCAATAGAGCCCATTAATGGTTTTTCAACAGTCACCATCCCGCTTGACATGCAGGTGGGACCGGGCTGCGAATCCATTGTAAAAAAAGGTGATCACGTGAATGTCGGCCAGCTTCTGGGCGAGCCCAAGGGCCCCTGGAGCGTCCCCGTCCATTCCAGTGTATCCGGAACGGTCAAATCAATAAGCGACCAGATCCTGAGTGACGGGACACATGCCGAGTATGTGACCATTGAATCCGACGGCCTGGACACCCCCTGTCCGGATATCGCGCCGCCCCAGGTGACAGATAAGGCAAGTTTTCTGGCCGCCATCCGGGCCTCGGGCCTGGTGGGGCTGGGAGGCGCTGCCTTCCCCGTCCATATCAAGCTGGATCCGCCGCCCGGCAAGACCATTGACACCCTGATCGTCAACGCTGCCGAGTGCGAACCCTATCTGACCGTGGACCACCGCATCTGCCTGGAAGGGGCGGAGGATGCCGTCGAAGGCGCCCTGGCCGTCGCGCGCTGGTGCGGGATCGGCAAGGTCATCTTCGGAATCGAGGACAATAAGAAGGAAGCGGCCAAATCCCTGAAGGAGGCCATCCGGGAATTGAAGGATCATCCCCATATGCCGGAAGGCGGAGTCGAGGTCAAGGTCCTTCCCACCTCCTACCCCACCGGGGCGGAGAAGGTCCTGATCCGCCTGCTCAACGGCCGTGTGGTGCCCGAGGGCGGCCTGCCCGCCGATGTGGGGGTCATCGTCCAGAACGTCACCACCCTTCACTTCCTCTCCCGTTATCTGAAGACCGGCATGCCCCTGATCAAAAAAGCCATCACCCTGGACGGATCCGCCGTCAAGAAACCCGGCAACTTCCTGGTTCCCATCGGCAGTGCCATTGCGGACGTGATCGAAAAAGCGGGCGGCACCCGGTCGGAACCCGCCAAGATCATCATGGGCGGCCCCATGATGGGGGTGGCCGTCGACGATATCAGCCGGCCCATCCTCAAGCACAACAACGGGATCCTGGTCCTGGACGAACAAGATGCCGTCCTGCCCATGGAATCCGCCTGCATCCTCTGCGGCCGCTGCATCCGGGCCTGCCCCATGCGGCTTCTGCCCATGGCCCTGGACAAGGCCGCCCGGGCCAACAATCCCGGGGAGCTGCAGGACCGCCATGTCATGAACTGTATTGAGTGCGGCAGCTGCTCCTTTGTCTGCCCCGCCAAGCGCTATCTTGTCCAGAACATCCGCTTCGGGAAAACCCTAGTCCGGCAAGCCGCGGCATCGCGCGGAAAAGGAGGAAAATCCTAATGCTGCATGTCTCAGCCTCTCCCCACATCCGCGACAGGGCCACGACCCAGGGCATCATGCTCCATGTCATCCTGGCCCTTCTTCCGGTGATCATCGCATCCTTCTTCATCTTCGGCCTGACCGGTCCCCTGCTTTTTGCAGTTAGTGCCGGCTCGGCCGTCATCTTTGAGCTTCTGACCCGGTCTGTCATGAAGCGCGAACAGACCGTGGGCGACCTGTCAGCCGTGGTCACCGGCCTCCTGCTGGCAGCCAGCCTGCCTGCCAATACCCCGCTTTGGGTTCTGATCATCGGCAACTTCGTGGCCATTGTCGTCATCAAGCAGATGTTCGGCGGCCTGGGCGGCAACTTCGCCAACCCGGCCGTCACAGCCCGGATTGTCCTCTCGGTTTCCTTTGCCGGACAGATCTCCAGCTATACGGCAGCCGACAAATTGGCCGGCATGGATCTGGTCACCAGCGCCACACCGCTCATGATCGCCAAATCCGGCCAGGGGGCCATGCCCTCCGTCCTGGACCTCTTTCTTGGCAAGCACGCGGGCTCCCTGGGCGAGACCAGTATCCTGGCTCTCCTGATCGGAGGAATATTCCTCCTGGTCCGGGGCATCATCGATATCTGGGCTCCTTTGTCCTTTATCGGGACCACGGTGCTCTTCTCGGTCCTGACCGGTCAGGACCCCCTGGTCCATCTTTTATCCGGCGCCCTGATCCTGGCTGCCTTCTTCATGGTCACCGACTATGTCACAACGCCGACCAGCATTCTGGGCAAGGTCATTTTCGGCGTCGGTGCCGGACTGATCACCGGCTTGCTCCGCGTCTACAGCGCCATGCCGGAAGGCGTCTCCTTCGCCATCCTGCTCATGAATATCCTGACTCCCCACATTGAGCGCTGGACTGCGCCCACGACGATCGGAGGTGTCAAACATGCCAAAAAATAAGAAGACCAAAAAGGCTGCGGGTGAATCCTGGCTGGAACGCGGTCCTGTACCGGCAGCCATCTTGGTCATCATCTGCGCCGTCTGTGTCACCCTCCTGGCCCTGACTGCCACGGCCACCGCCGAGGCCCGGGCCTTTCAGGCCAAGTGGCTGGAAGACAGCAACAAGCGGACCCTTTTCCCGGGCATTGAAGACTTTCCCGCAGAAGAGCTGGAAAGTGCGGGCCAGGGAATCCCGGGCGCCCATACCCTAGATCTGACACTGGATCACCCCGATATCTATATGGTCCTCCTGGCGGGCAGCAGGGAAGATCCGGCCGGCCTCATTATCGGGGCACAGAGCAAGGGCTACGGGGGCAAGGTCCCGGTCATGGTCGGCTTCGACCTTGAGGGCAATATTGTCGGCATCGTGGTCGACGCCTCCGGCGAAACCGCAGGCCTGGGCCAGAAGACGGCCGATCCGCCCTTTACAGATCAGTTCCGGGGACGGGCCCATGATGATGCCTTCAGCGACATTGACTCGGTCAGCAGCGCCACGGTATCCTCCGTATCCGTCGTCCGGTCGGTCCGGACAGCCTCGGCTGTCTTCGCTGAACTCATGCAGGAAGGAGGCCGCTGATTATGGCACAGAAAAAATCAGCCGGTTATGAACTGACCAAGGGGATTATCAAGGAGAACCCGCTCCTGATCCTCATGCTGGGCACCTGCCCGGCGCTGGCAGTCACCACCTCGGCCATGAACGGCCTGGGCATGGGGGTTGCCTCAACGGCGGTCCTGGTCATGTCCAACGTGGTCATCTCGCTCTTGCGCAAGGTCATTCCCGACAAGGTCCGGATTCCGGCCTACATCACCATCATCGCCAGCCTGGTAACCATTTTGCAGTTCCTGCTCGAGGCCTACATGCCCGATCTCAATGCCTCCCTGGGGATCTTCATCCCCCTGATCACGGTCAACTGCATCATCCTGGGCCGGGCTGAGGCTTACGCCAACAGCCACGGGGCGCTTTATTCCGCGCTGGACGGATTGGGAATGGGCATCGGTTTCACCCTGGCCCTCTTCTTCATCGGTTCCCTGCGTGAGATCCTGGGTTTCGGCACCTTCTTCGATCTGCCCATGCCCTGGATTACCGAGGGCGGACTCCAGCCCATGATGATCTTCGGCCTCCCGGCCGGCGGCTTTGCCATCTTCGGGATCATGGTGGCCATCACCCAGAAACTGAGCAAGAAGTATTACTCACAAAGGCCGCAGGCGACCATGGACCGGGAGCACTTCCCCGGCAGCATCAGCCAGCGTACCGATGTGGTTTTTGAGGAGACGGAAGTTCATGACGGGCCGCGTGCCCCGAGGACTCCGGCCCGCGATGCCGTGCCCCCCGCAGAGACGGAACCGGGAGCTTTTGCCAGACAAGCCGAGGCTGATGGAGAGAGCGAGGAAAGCAAATGAAAGAATTCCTGATCATTTTATTCAGTGTCATCCTGATTGACAACCTGGTCCTCTCCCGCTTCCTGGGGGTCTGCTCCTTCCTGGGGCTGACCAAGAGCGTCAAGAACGCCATGGGCATGAGCGTGGCGGTCATCTTTGTCATGCTGGTCTCAACGGCCGTCACCTATCCCATCTATTGGGATCTTCTGGAACCGGTCGGCCTGGGCTACCTGCAGACGGTCGTCTTCATCCTGGTCATCGCCTCGGTGGTCCAGGTCCTGGAAGCCATCATCCGCAAGGGATTCCCCCCGCTTTACAAGGCCATGGGAATCTACCTGCCCCTTATCACAACCAACTGCGCCATCCTGGGCGTCATGCTGATCAACATCCAGGAGACCTACAGCTTCATGGCCGCCATCACCTCTTCCCTGGGTGCCGGAGTCGGCTATATGCTGGCCATGTTCCTCTTCGCCGGTGTCCGGGAGAAGATGGACAAGGCCGACATCCCTGAATTCATGGACGGTCTTCCGATCACCCTGATGGCAGCCGCCATCGTGTCCGTTTCCTTCATGGGCTTCAAGGGTGTCATTGAAAACCTGTTTGGCTGATCGGAGGAATGTACATGAACTTTGTTATCTTGGCGATCACCAACCCCATCCTGCTGCCGGCCCTGATCGGCGCCGGGATAGCCCTTCTGGCGGGCATTGTCATTCTCCTGGTCTTCCGCTTCTTCAGCGTGGAGGTCAATCCCCTGCAAAAGACCCTGGAGGACGTCCTGCCGGGCGTCAACTGCGGAGGCTGCGGCTACAGCGGCTGTGCGGCTTATGCGGCCGCCCTGGCGGACGGTTCCGAACCCCTGACCACCCTGTGTACGGCGGGCGGCCAGGACACGGCAACGGCCGTCGCCGAGGTCATGGGGGTGGAAGCCGGCACTGTCGTTCCCACCGTGGCCCATGTCTACTGCCAGGGGACGACCGGCAATACTGCAGAGCGCTATGTCTACACCGGCCCCCGGAACTGTGCGGCTGCCGCCAGCCTCTTCTCAGGCCCCAACTCCTGTACCTACGGCTGTCTGGGCTTCGGGGACTGCGTGGCGGTCTGTGAGTTCAACGCCCTCTACATCGAGGACGGAATCGCCCATGTCAACCATGAGAACTGCACGGCCTGCGGCAAGTGCGTGGCCGCCTGCCCCAAACTTTTGATTGAAATGATTCCCAAGCACGAACTGGCCACCACCGTGACCTGCAAGAACTGTTGGCCGGCCAAGGCCGCCCGCCAGGCCTGCAAGGTGGCCTGCATTGCCTGCGGACGCTGCGTCAAGGTCTGTCCGGTCAATGCCATTGTCATGGAGAACAACCTGGCCGTCATTGACCAGGAGCTTTGCATCCACTGCGGAGAATGCGTCAAGGTCTGTCCGACCAAGGCTATCCGGGAGGGCCTGCTCAAAGGCCCGGGGACCCGGCCGGAAGCCGTTTAGAAGAATATTTCCGCATGAAAAAAGTCAAGCTCCGGCTTGACTTTTTTGTTGCAGAAAATGGAGATCAGGTCAGGCCCGCTCAACCGCTCCGCTTCGCAGACAGCGTGTGCAGACGTTCATCCGACGGGGAACCCCGTCTACGACGACGTGGACCTTCTTGACATTGGCACGCTGATGGTGCAAACCGCGGCCGGAAATCTGCGAACGCGTAATCTTGATTTTTCTGCCAAAAAACATGTGCTTGTCACAAATTTCACATCTGGCCATTTTCTATCTCCTTCAAATACGGGCAGCGCCCGCTAATCTGATCGCATGAAAGCGCAACTGGTATCTTAGCATCAAATGGCCGATCGTGCAAATCCGGATTTTTCTTCCAAATCTTCCGTAACAAGCCTTGATTTTTTCCCCGCTTAGGATATTCTATACATGAACAGTTGTTCATATGTCGAATTGTATGGAAGGAGCCCCGCATGACCTCGACAAGCGATACAAGCTGCGAACAGGATATCTTCTGCGACGTTCCCATGATCCACGAAGGAACGGTCCGGGAGGTCTTCGAAGCCATGCCCGACGACGGCCTTCTTTTTGACATGGCGGAATTCTTCAAGGTCTTCGGGGACTCCACCCGGGTCCGGATCCTTTTTGCCCTCCACCAGTCCGAGCTCTGCGTTTGTGACCTGTCAGCCCTTCTGTCCATGTCCCAGTCAGCCATCTCCCACCAGCTTAGGATCCTTAAGAATGCCCGCCTGGTCAGCAGCCGCCGCGAGGGCAAGGTGGTCTACTACTCCCTACTCGACGATCACGTCAAGGACATTATCGAGGTGGGCACCGCCCACCTTCTGGAAAAGAAATAGAGGAAGCCAAATGAGCAGAGAACCCCTAAGCCACGCCCATGCCCACGATCACAGCCACAGCCACAGCCACTGCCTGCCTGGCGACGGTGCCTGCTGCAGCAGCTGCGAAACGCACGAGATCGCCTTGCTGGATAAGCTTTCGATCCGCTATCCCTGGCTTTTGAACCTGACCTCCACCCGGGTCCGCCTTGTCCTGGGCGCCCTTCTATTCATCGGGGGCCTCCTGCTGAAACCCTACCCCTTCCCCTCTTTCCTGGTCTTTCTCACCGGCTACCTGATCGTGGGGGCCGGAGTCATCATGCAGGCCTTTGTCAGCATGACCCGGGGCAAGTTCTTCTCGGAGCATTTCCTCATGTCGGTCGCAACCATCGGTGCCTTCATCATCGGGGAATATGCCGAGGGCTTCGCCGTCATGTTCCTCTACCTGATCGGCGAGGAACTGGAGCACCGGGCCGTCGACCGGACCCGCCGGTCCATTGACGCCCTGAACGAGATCAGGCCCCTGGTCGCCCATCTGGAGGAAGAGAACGGGGTCAGGGACCTGTCTCCTGCGAAAATACGGATCGGTGATACCATCCTGGTCTACCCCGGCGAACGGGTGCCCCTGGATGGAAGGCTCCTGGACGGAGAAGGTTCCCTGGATTATTCAGCCTTGACCGGGGAATCCAGGCCGGTCAAAGTACAGGAGGGAACCGAGGTCATGGCCGGCGCCATCAACGGATCCGGCCTCTTGCGCCTGTCGGTCCTCCGGGATGAGGAGAACTCCGCCGTCATGCGGATCATGCATCTGGCCGAGGAAGCCGGACAGAAGAAAACCCCCGTGGAAATGTTCACCGAACGTTTTTCCAGGATCTATACCCCCATCGTGGTCTTCATGGCCATTGCCATCGCCCTGATCCCGCCCCTGGCCCTTCCCGGCCAGGATTTCCAGACCTGGATCTACCGGGCCCTGTCCTTCCTGGTCATCTCCTGCCCCTGCGCACTTGTCATCTCGGTCCCCCTGGCCTATATCGCCGGCATCGGCAACGCCTCCAAGCGGGGGGTCTATGTCCGGGGCAGCCAGTATATGGAAGCCATGACCCGGCTCGACACCGTCGTCTTCGACAAGACCGGCACCCTGACAACCGGCCGTTTCGACATCGTCGGCGTCAGCATCGCTCCCGGCGTCCGGGAGGAGGAACTCCTGGCCCTGGCCGCCTCCCTGGAACAGCACTCCACCCATCCGGTGGCCGAAGCCGTCACACGCTATGCTGTCCGGACCCGGGACAAAGGAGCCCCCCTCTTCGCCCTGGACAAGGTGACCGAGATTGCAGGCCACGGCATGACAGCCGAACTGGACGGGCAAATGCTCCTGGCCGGCAACCGCAAGCTCATGGACCGCTTCGGGATCGGCATCGTGAATCCGGGAACCGGCTTCCCCTCGGCGACGGCTGTCCACATCGGC
>DUUZ01000206.1 GCA_012841255.1 Clostridiaceae bacterium | reverse complement strand
TAATAGTCTTCAAAGGCAAGCCGGTGGATATAGATGTCCGCTTCCTCATTGACGGCCAGGAAAGCCGGAAGTCCGCCCCCGTGGTCATAGTGGCCGTGGGAGACGACTCCGAACTCAACCCGCGAAAGATCCACTCCCAAAGTTTTGGCATTGTCCATGTAAGAAGGGCCTGCTCCCGTGTCAAAAAGAATCCTGCGGCCCAGGGCCTCAATGTAAAGACTGAGCCCATGCTCGCAGGCCAGGCCTTCCATGGCCGTATTCTCCATCAGTGCCTTGATGATCATGCTTTTCTACCTGCTTCCTTTTCCGTCAGAATATCCATGACCTTGCGGTAGATGGATTCCACTGCCTGGCCTGAAGGACAGGTTTCCCCGACAATGGTCAGCCCCCGGTTGACCAGCTGGACGGCCAGGGGGTCAAAGGGGATGGTCCCCACAAAATCCAGACCTTCATCTTCGCAAAAGAGCCTGATCTTTTCTGTCATCTTGCGGTTGACATCAAATTTATTGACGCAGACCGCAACCTGTACACCGAATTTCAGAGCCGTATCGATGACCCGTTTCATATCGCTTATACCGGAGACGGAAGGTTCCGCCACGATCAGGACGGCATCCGCCCCGCTCAGGGAGGCGATGACCGGACAGCCGATCCCGGGGGAACCGTCGACAATAGCGAAAGCTTGGTCAACTGCATTCTCCCGCATCTCCTTTTTGACTTCCGAGACCAGGAGCCCCGACATGCCGCTCCCCATCCGGAGACGGGCGGTCGAAAAGACGCGGTCCTCCTCCTTATAAAGCATGAGGTCGCCTGAGACTGCCGGCACCATGGAGACGGCATCCGCCGGACAGACATAATCACAGACCGCACAGCCTTCACAGACAAAGGGATCCACAATATAGATGTCTTCCAGCCGGATGGCATCAAAACGGCAGTGCTCTTGGCAGAGGCCGCAAAGGATGCAGGCCTCCGGATCGATGCTGGCAACCGGCAGACCATAAAAGTCCCGGCTTGTCGGATCAGCCGCAAGACCTGTGACAAGATGAAGATTGGGTGCCTCCACATCGCAGTCCGCAAAAGTCTTGGCCCGGGCAAGTTCAATGAAAGCCGAGGCCACAGTCGTCTTGCCCGTCCCCCCCTTGCCGCTCAGGATCAGAAGCTGTTTCATGAGACGGCCTCCTTTTCGATTGCCAGAAGCAGGTCCAAAAACAGTTCCCGGTAACGTTCGTCCGGCCGGACTGCAATCTCCCCTTCCGAGTTCAGCCGGCCCAGATCCGGATCAAATGGGATCCGGCCCAGGATGGGAATACCGCGGGTCAGACAATACTCCTCGGAGGGGTTGTCACCCTCCAGGCACTTATTTAGAAGGACACCCAAGGGCTTGCCCATCAGCTTGACCAGGCCGTGGATCATCTCCAGATTATGGGCGCCAAATAGTGTGGGCTCTGCCACAAGCAGGCAATAGTCCGCCCCCGTCACTGTTTCCATGACGACACAGGAAGTGCCGGGCGGCCCGTCAATGAAGACCTGAAGTTCATCTTCCTCTTTCAGGTCTTCAAAGAGTCTTTGGACCAGGGGGACACCGGATTCCTCGCCCGGATTCAGAATCCCGCTATGGACCCGGACCCCCGCCGAGTCACCCCGGCGCACAACCCCGATGACCCGGTCTTTTTCAGTCAGGGCCTTTTCGGGACAGACCAGGATACAGCCCCCGCAGGAGTGGCAGATCTCTTCAAAGATCAAAAGCCGGCCCCCGACATGGGCCAGGGCATTGAAGCGGCAAAACTCCACACAGTCCCGGCAGCCGGTGCAAAGATCCTGATCAACGACCGGAATCCTGACCGTGATCTCTTCTGTTTTCATGTTTTCGGGTTTGAAAAAAAGATGGCCGTTGGGCTCTTCAACGTCACAGTCCAGATAGAGGGCGTGTCCGGCAGCAGCTGCCAGATTGACAGCGGCAAGGGTTTTCCCCGTCCCGCCCTTGCCGCTCAAGACCGCGATTTTCATCACACGACCTTCTAATTGCCGTGGAGGCCGGCATGGATCTCATCCAGCTCTTCCAGCAATCCCCGGGCATAGAGGCGGAGATTTTCATCCACTGAATCTCCCTGGGTCTTGAAGATGGCG
>DUUZ01000205.1 GCA_012841255.1 Clostridiaceae bacterium | reverse complement strand
GACACTGTACATTTTTTCTTCGTAGTCCACCGAAAGCGGGAAGAAATCGATTCCTTCACGGGGTTCCGTAGAGGCTGTGACCGTCGTCAGAATGACGGTGTCGCCGTAGCGGACCAGAACGGCCCCGTTGGCGAACTGGGCCAGTTCCCCGGTCTCCAGCGTCAGGGGTGCCCCCATCAGCTGCATTTCATAAATTCGTTTTTGCATGTTGTTATTCCTCCATAACTCGAAACATGGCAAGCGCGTTGATAAGCCGGTATTCTGCCCTCCCTTCCGGGATGGGTCCGGCTTGGCGCATCTGTTTTACTTCATGGAACTAGACACCAGGCAATAGAGTGTAGAGTCCGCATCCCTTTCATTTGAAAGAGCAGCGCAATCTACGTCCCACTGCCTGCTTCCGGCTCCCAACCGACAGGATAACGGCGGTCATATGACCGCCGTCAGGGTTGCTGTCGTTAACGTCTGAGTCCCAGGCGGGCAATCAGGGCACGGTAGCGCTCGACATCGACTTTGATCAGATAATCGAGCAGGGCCCGGCGTTGGCCGACCAGCTTCAGAAGTCCGCGGCGAGAGTGAAAATCGCCTTTGTGGACCTTCAAATGCTCCGTCAGATGGTTGATTCTCCAAGTCAGAAGAGCCACCTGAACCTCCGGCGATCCTGTATCGTCCGGATGCGTTGCATAAGCGTCAATAATGGTCTGTTTGGTTTCTTTGTCCATAATTCCTCCTATACCCCCGATACGGCGTCAGGGCCGGACACAGCCTCAAACAACGTATGGGAAATGAACCGTTGGTCAGTATATCACACGGAATCATGCGATTCCATATCCAGTGTATCCTGTGAGCCTCCCTGAAAGCCGGCCCACATCAAGATGGCACCGGCCGAAGCCACGTTCAGCGACTCCGCCCGGCCGCCCATGGGGATGGCTGCCCTGCCATCTGCAAGACCAAGGGCACATTCGGTAAGCCCCCGCCCCTCATTGCCCAGAAGGAGAGCAAAATCCCCTTCAGGCCAGCTGAAGCCGGCAAGGCTCTCCCCTTCCATGTCAGCGGCGATCAGGGTGAAACCTGCCTCCTTCAAGAGGGACAGGCTTTTTTCTGTATCTTCCGACTCCAGAAGCGGCAGGTGAAAGATGGATCCTGCGGCGGATGCTCCGGTCTTGGGATTCCAGACCGATGCGGTCCCCTCCAATAGCAGGACTCCGTCGTAGTTGAAGGCATCGGCCGTCCGGATCAGGGTCCCCACATTCCCCGGATCCTGGATCTCCTCCAGGACCAGGAGCTTGCGTCTCTTCTTCCCCTCCCCTTCCGACAGCCATTCCTCAAGCTGCGGTAGCCGGAACTCCAGCATGGCCATAACGCCCGAGGGACTCTTTTGCAGGGAGGCCTTCTCAAAGAGCCGCGGCTCCAGGAGGATCAGCTGCTCCTCCCCCAGAAGGCCCGAAAAGGCTCCTTCCTGTGCCAGAAGAAGATCCATGGCCTTTTTCCCCTTTTCGTCATCTGAAAAGAAAAGATAATCCGGCAGCCGTCCGAAACGGGCCAGATCCGCTGTATGGCGGATGCCCTCCACGGTCAACAGCCGGTGTTTTCTCGCAAAAGAAGCGGTAGCACTCCCCTGGAGCATCTTGTAAAGGGGGTTGTCCTTGGATTCAATCGTTCTCATATGAATGCAGGAAAGGCGGATCGCTCCGCCTTCACTTTCTTTCAATTCAAAAGGGAATTTCCCTTACATGCCCAGGGCAGCCTTGGAGATCCCGACCAGTTCCGTGAAACCGGTCTTGTCGTTGACTGCCATGTCGGCCAGGGCCTTGCGGTCCAGGGCCACGCCGGCCACATTCAGACCGTTCATGAAACGGCTGTAGCTCATGCCATTGATACGGGCTGCGGCGTTGATGCGGGCAATCCACAGACGGCGGAAATCCCTCTTCTTGCGGCGGCGGTCATTGTAGGCGTACTGCCCCGACTTCATGACGGCCTGGTTGGCCACCCTGTACTGGGTGCCCTTGCGGCCGAAGTATCCCTTGGCCCTCTTCAGAACTCTTTTATGGCGGCGGCGGAGAACCGTACCTCTTTTAACTCTTGACATATCCTATATCCTCCCGAACTTTCCTGTAATCTTCTGATTATTTGTAAGGCAAGAGCCTGCGCAGGCGCTTGGCGTCGGTCTCGGACACGACGGTGGTCTTCCGCAGATTGCGCTTCCTCTTGGGCGACTTCTTGGTCAAAATATGGCTTGTGAATGCCTGGGAGCGGATGAATTTTCCCGTTCCCGTCACCTTGTAGCGCTTCTTGGACGAACTGTGTGTTTTCTGTTTAGGCATGCTGATGCCCTCCCTTCAGGTATCTTCTAGCTTATATATCCGGGGTCTTGGCCCCGCAGATTAATCCTTGATCGGCGACAGGAACATGATCATATTCCTGCCTTCTGCCCGGGCCTGACGGTCCACGGTCCCCAGATCCGAAACGGCTTCGGCAAAGTCTTCCATGACGCCGTAGCCCTGATCCGTGTGGGCCATCTCCCGGCCCCGGAAACGGATGACCACCTTGACGCGGTCCCCTGCTTCCAGGAAACGCCTGGCATTTCTGACCTTGACGTCGAAATCGTGCTCCTCGGTCGTCAGCTTCAGCTGCACTTCCTTGACATTGACGGTCTTCTGGTTGCGCTTGGCTTCGCGCTTCTTCTTCTCCTGTTCAAAGATGAACTTGCCGTAATCCATGATCTTACAGACCGGATTATCGGGAGAAGGAGAAATCAGGACCAGGTCGAGATTGGCTTCATGGGCCCGTCGCTGGGCCTCCTCAATCGGAACGACGCCAATCATATTCCCCTCTTCATCGATCAGCCTTACGCTGGGGAAACGAATGCTCTCGTTAATGGCGTGGGCTCTGCTTGCTTGTCTTATATCGGACCTCCTTTGCGGCAATAAAAAAACGGTTCTGTTCCGCTCAACAAAAACCGTCTGCCCAATCGGTATCTGTGGACCTCTTCGCGCAAGCTTGAGGTGAGAAGCGGAACTTCTGCTTGTTCGTTTGTGAGTATAAGGCTTCTTCTGCTCGCCGTCAAGTCGTTTGCGGGCTTTTACGCCTCCTTGCCCGGACTTTATTAAGTTCGCCTGCAATGAAGGGCAAAACCACCAGCACCAGGATGATGCCCCAGTCGCGGAGGCCCAGCGGGATGGTCTTGAAGTAGCGGT
>DUUZ01000204.1 GCA_012841255.1 Clostridiaceae bacterium | reverse complement strand
GGACCTGCTCGTCCGGGAGGATTCAGCCGATCCCAAAGAGATACTCAAAGCTGAAAAAGAAGCTTCTCCGCCGCCAGAGGTCAAAGAGAAGACCCGTGATGTCCATTCCCTGCTCGATGCCCGCTTGATCGGCACCCTGCTCGATACCTATATCCTCATGGAAGAAGGGGAGTCCCTGATCCTGATCGACCAGCATGCAGCCCACGAACGTGTTCTATATGAGGAACTCCTGGAAAAAAGAAAAGAGGGGGAGAGGGGCAGTCCCCCGGCCCAGACATTACTGGTCCCGGTCCGGATCGCCGTGTCGGAAAGTGAAAATGCCAGGCTGGAAGAGGATGTGGACTACTTCCAAAAACTTGGCTTTGATTTCGAACCCTTTGGCGGCAACTCCATCGCTCTTCGGACCGTGCCCATGACAGCCGGCAGCCAGGCGGCCCTGGACCCGGCCCGGGCCTTCCGCTCTGCCCTGGATTCTCTCATGGCCGCCCGGGAGACGGGGCGGGAGGTCGACCAGGACGAGGTCCTCCACCAGATGGCCTGCAAGGCCGCGGTCAAGGCCCACGACCGTCTGAGCCCGGACGAAATCCTGATCCTGATAAGACGTCTGACAGATCTGACTAATCCCTATCATTGCCCCCACGGCCGGCCGGTTGCCTTGCGGCTTTCCCGTGAGGAGATCGAAAAGCGCTTCGGGAGACTGGTCTGATGCCGGCGGGCGTCCCATCCGGCATGCGCTATGAAGCGGATTCCTTTTCGGCACTTCATGAATTCCTGAAAGGGAAACTGGAAGAAGACCGGGTCTCCATACCGGTCATCACGGGGCCGACCGCCTCGGGCAAGTCCGCCATGGCCATGCAGATCGCAGAAGAGCTGGACGCCGAAATGATCTCCTGCGATGCCATGCAGGTCTACCGTGGCTTTGACATCGGGTCGGCCAAGGCATCCAAAGAAGATCAAAAGAGAATTCTCCACCACATGCTGGACATTCTGGATCCTTGCGAGACTATCAGTGTGGCAGCTTTTACTGAAGAAGTGACCCGCCTGATCGGGGACATCCAAAAAAGGGGCAGGCGGCCCCTCATCTGCGGCGGCAGTGTCCAGTACATCTCAGCTCTTTTGGACGGCCTGGTCTTTGCCGATGCGCCCCCGGACCCTGATCTTCGGCGGGAGATCCAGGAAGAAATCGAAGAGCGCGGGCTTTTCGAGTCCTGGCAGAAAATCGAAAGACTGGACCCGGAAGCGGCAGGCAGGATCGCTCAATCCGACATCAGGCGGATCAGCCGTTTTTTTGAACTCTACCGCCAGACCGGCAAGACCAAGAGTCAATTGAACGAATTATCCCGGCGGGAAGGTCCTCAATATCCCTTTTCTGCCTTCTGGCTGGACTGGGCACCCCGCCAGGCCCTCTATGACCGGATCAATCAGCGGGTGAATGTCATGTATGAGGCGGGACTTTTGGACGAACTGCGGGGGCTCCTGGCAGAACACCCTGATCCCGACGCCTGCCCGGCCTTTCGGGGCATCGGTTACAGGGAGGCCCTGGCACATGTCAGAGGCTTAATGACTGAAGAGGAAGCCCGCATGGAGACCGCCCAGGCTACCCGCCGTTATGCCAAACGCCAGCAGACCTGGCTTCGAAGGCGGGAAGATCTCTTTCTTTTACTCCATCGCACATAAGCCGGGCTTCTTTCAGAATTTTGTCCAGAGCGAAACCGGAGCGCCTTGGGGGCCTTATCCTTGTGCAACAAGATCATTCTATTGAGGGGGTAAGATTATGGAAGATCAACGGTTCAGGGATACGGGACCCGCGAGGAAGCAGGGAGGGGCCCAGTCATTTCGCATCCAGGAGACATTCTTAAACCATTGCCGAAGAGAGAAGATCAATGTGGTCATCCAGCTATTTGACCAGACCATTATTGAAGGCCTGATCGTGGGATTTGACCAGGAATCAATCATTGCAGCATCCCGGGGCACCCAGCAGCTGCTCTATAAGTCAGCAGTCGTCTGTATCAAGCCTTTCGAGGAACTGCACCTGATATTCAATGAGACCCGCAGGTCATCCAAGAGCCCCGCGGCCTATCCCAGGGTCATGTCCCATACGGCCTACCGGACGCACTGATCACAAATCCATGCGCAGGAGACCGCGGACAACGCCCAGGATCATGGCATCTTCACGGTCAAGCGGAATATCGTCGTAGCGGTCATTTTCCGGATGGAGGTAGTAGCGGCCCTTGGAATCCCTCTTCAGGGTTTTGACGGTCGCTTCATCCTCCAGCAAGGCCACGACAATTTCCCCGTCATCGGCGATGCTCTGCTTCTCGATGATCACGATATCCCCATCCAGGATGGCCGCGCCCATCATGCTGTCGCCTTCCACTCGAAGGGCAAAGATGGAATCCACGTCTTTTCTGACCGGGAAGGGGAGGGGGAGCATACGCTCGATGTTCTCTGTTGCCAAAATGGGTTTTCCCGCGGTTACGGTACCCAGCAGGGGAATGGTGGGGACATCTTCACCTTCTAAGGCAGGTACCCGGATGGACCGTCTCTTGCCGGTC
>DUUZ01000203.1 GCA_012841255.1 Clostridiaceae bacterium | reverse complement strand
TGACATCAAGTTCACGGGACAGTTCCCGGACCAGTTCCACCCTTGACTCCACCGTATGGCCGTCCCGGAAAAGTCTTTGATCCATGGTAAACAAAACAGCCCCCCGCAGGCGGCCGGGGTGGTCCCCCGACATGCCCAATTCAGAAGCGATTTTATCCGCAGTCCGGAAGCCGACGCCGGGAACCTTTCCCGCCAGCTCGTAGGGATTGGTCCGGATGATGCGCTCCGCCTGGGCACCGAGAATTTTATGGATGCGGTGGATGCGGGAAGGGCCGATCCCGAAGGGCAGCAAAAGCAGCTGCAGGCTCTGGTAACCCTGATCTTCCTGCAATTGATCTGAAAATTCCCGGGCCTTCTTGATCCCGATTCCGGGAATCCGGGCCACCCGCTCAGGCCGGGTCCGCATGACGGCAAGCGTCTCGTCCCCGAAGGCCCGGACCAACTTCTTGGCCGTCGCAGGCCCGATCCCCTTGACCGCTCCCGAGGCCAGATAGATTTCGATCCGTTCGCTTTCCTGGGGTTCTTCCCGTGCAATCAGGCGGGCGTGGATCTGGGGTCCGTAGACAGGATGATCATTCAGTTCTCCCTCGCCTGTCACCCGGTCTCCTGCCGCCAGGTAGGGCATGGTTCCGACAATGACGATCTCCTCGCCCTCTCCTGTGACCTCCATGACGGTATAGCCGTTTTCTTCATTGCGGAAAACGACTCTTGTAACAAGACCGGCAAAAGAGACGGATTTTGAGGGGTCAGATTCCTGACCCCCGAACAAATCGGTTTGCCGGCGATTGAAGGACACGGTTTCAGTTTGACAGGAGCGCCTCGACGGCGTCAAGCCTCTCCCAGGGCAGATCAAGTTCGGGTCTGCCGAAATGACCGTAATTGCTGATGGAGGCATAGATGGGCCGCAGCATGTCAAAGCGCTCGATAATGGCATCAGGCCGCAGATCAAAGGTCCGGCGGACCAGGGCACCAAGGGCTTCATCCGAATACTTGACGCTGGTGCCGAAAGTAGTGACCGTCACTGACACCGGCTGGGCGATCCCGATGATGTAGGCCAGCTGGACCTCGCACTGGCTGCAAAAACCGGCGGCTACCAGGTTCTTGGCGATATGCCGGGCGGCATAGGAGCCGGTCCGGTCCACCTTGGTCGGGTCCTTGCCCGAGAAGGCACCGCCGCCATGATGGCCGAAGCCTCCGTAGGTGTCGCAGATAATCTTGCGGCCGGTCAGCCCCGTATCTCCCTGAGGCCCCCCGATGACGAAGCGGCCTGTGGGGTTGATATAGATCTTGGTCTGGCTGTCAAAAAGATCACCGGCCAAAATGGGGTAAATAACCGCGTCTTCAATCTCTTCCCGCACCTGTTCGGCCGTTGCTTCTGCCCGGTGCTGGGCCGAGATCACGACGGTATCGATATGGACCGGCCGTTCGCCGTCGTAGCGGATGGTGACCTGGGACTTGCCGTCCGGGTAGAGGGAGGGGGCGTGCCCGCTCTTTCTGGCCTCGGCCATCCGCCGGGTCAGGCGGTGGGCCAGGGTAATGGGAAGCGGCATATATTCAGGGGTATCCTCGTTGGCAAAGCCGAACATCATGCCCTGATCGCCGGCCCCGGTACTCTGTCCGCCGGAACCCCGGACTTCCAGGGAGCAGTTGACGCCCATGGCAATGTCGGATGACTGCTCGTCGATGGAGGTCAGGACAGCGCAGGAATCCGCATCAAAACCGGAAGGATTCCCCGTATAGCCGATCCTCCGCACAGTATCCCGGGCGATGGTGGGGATATCGGCGTAGCCGCTGGTCGAAATCTCCCCCATAACCAGAACCAGGCCGGTTGTCGTCGCCACTTCACAGGCCACGCGGGCACAGGGATCATGGGCGATCAGGGCGTCCAGGACGGAGTCGGCGATCTGGTCGCAGACCTTGTCGGGATGGCCTTCCGTAACAGACTCCGATGTGAAGAGCCAGCTGTCATTGGTCGAATTGAACATCTATGTTTCTCCTATCTTCTATTCTTATCGCATGGGGAATTTCGGCCTGTAAAAAAGCCTCCGGAGGAGGCCAGAATCAACCTCATCTCTCAGACGCTTCCGTCTGCAGGAATTAGCACCGCCGCATGACCGCGGTTGCCGGGTTTCACAGGGCCAGTCCCTCCACCTCTCACGATAAGACGCTATTCATTTTGGCCTACTATAACATACCCTTGCCCCCCGAGCCAAAAAGGATCGACAAAAAGACCCCTCCCGGCCGGGACAGGCGGGAGGTTCAAGACAGATACCTCTCCCTCCTTGATTAGCATGGGACCCTGAAAATACCGGCTGGAGAGGAATTCCATGAAACCCCTTATTGTCCTTGAAGACAACGATCTCCATTTTCTGCAAAAAATGAGTGAACGCCTGACCTCCCTTGCCCGGGGTGATTACGAGATCGCCCTGGGCGGGGAATCCTTGAAGAAAGGCCGGCTTCTTTTCACGAACCGGAAAGATCCCCTCCATATTCAAGGACTGGATGTCCACCTTTGGGATGAGCCAGTGGATTCAAAGGATCCTTTCACCTCTTTTCGTTTTTGCGGGGGCCGGATCCTTGACCGCTTCATCCGGGGAAAGCTGGGAGCGGAAGGCGGAACTTGGCCGACAGCAGGGCAGACTGCCTGGACCGGCTGTCATCTCTCCTTTTCTCCTACCTCTGCCTCCCGGATCAACAGGACGGTCATCCGCCGGAGTCTGGATGCCGGCTCCCGGCTCATCTATCTTCCGGTCAAAGCTCTCTACCTGATCGAAGACACCTTCCGCCGGGGCCCCTCGGATACCCTGGGCGATCTTCTCTGCCTCATCGCCGCAGGCCAGCCCCCTGAAGCTCGTGAACTGGGTGCCTGGCTCTACTTTCATGACCAGGGTTATATGACCTTCCGCCTGCCCGACCGGGCCGATGACCTCCGGGACTGTGAAATCCAGCACCTGGCCCAGCTGGTCCTTCTGGTTTCTGCCTACAGCCAGACCAGCGGTGATCCGGCTTGTGTCTGGCTGGATACGGAGGGTCTCCCTTTGAAGAAATTGACTGTCCTGGCCTCTCTTTGTGACCGTGTTTATATCGATCAGCCCTCGGGCGTGAGTTCTTCAGCGGCTTTGGCCCGGCGGGAGCTGGCACTTTTTCTGTCCGGGCTGCCGCCTTCCTGTCAGGTCATGGAACTGGACCGCCGGGAGGAGGAAGACCGTGCTTCCGGGCTATAAGGAAAAGCAAAACTGGATCCGGCAGATTGCATCGCGTCTGGAACCGGGCCGGGAGCCGTCGGACGATGAGCTGAAACGCCTGATCGCTGCCGAGGTCTCCTCCCGGACGCAAGGGTCTTCCCTGTCGCTCAACGAAAAATCCCAGCTGATCCGTCATCTTTTTGACGCCATGCGAGGGCTGGATATCCTCCAGCCCCTGCTTGATGAATCGGATATCACGGAGATCATGGTCAACAATCCCGACCAGATCTATATCGAGCGCATGGGCAGGCTGGAGAAGACGGATCTGTCCTTTGATTCCGCCGCCCACCTGTCCCACGTCATCAGCCGCACCTTCGGCCGGGCCAACAAGCTGGTCCACGAACGCTCGCCCATCGCCGACATGCGGCTGGAAGACGGATCCCGGGTCCATGCCATCCTGCCTCCCGCCGCCCCGGAAGGGCCGGTCCTGTCCATCCGCCGCTTTACCGGCATCCACCCCTCCATGGACGCCCTGGTGGCCAACCGGACCCTGCCCGAGGCGCAGGCGGTCTTTCTGGCTGATGCCGTCAGAAGCCGGAAAAACATCTTCATAAGCGGGGGGACCGCTTCCGGCAAGACCACCTTCCTCAATGCCCTGGCCGCCTTCATTCCTGAGCACGAGCGGATCGTGACCGTGGAGGACGCCGCCGAACTCGATCTTTCCGGCCGCCACAACCTGGTCCGCCTGGAGGCCCGGACGGCCTCTTCAGACGGGGGCGGGGGCATCACCCTCTCTCACCTGATTCATTCCTCTCTCCGGCTCCGGCCCGACCGGGTCATTGTCGGCGAGGTCCGCGGGGTTGAAGCCTACGACATGATCCAGGCCATGCAGACCGGCCATCCAGGTTCCATGTCCACCGGTCACGGTAACAGCAGCCTGGAGATGCTGAACCGCCTTTCCCTCCTCCTGATGACCGCCTCCCAGCTGCCCTGGGAGGCCTGCCGACGGATGGTGGCCTCCTCCATCGACCTGCTGGTCCATCTGGTCCGGCAGGCCGACGGCCGCCGTCTGGTCGCCGGGATCAGCGCTGTCACAGGATTTGAAGAGGACCGTTTCCAGCTATCACCGGTCTACCGTCTGCGGGAAACAGCAGACCCCGCCCCTTGTATGCAAGAGACGTCCAAGGCTTCCTGCCGGCCCGTAAACCGGCCCCAAAAAATCCATTCGGCCGCTCGTCTGGCCGGAAGGAAAGAGTCCGTTCAGGAGAAGAAGCGTCCATGAAAAAGAAAAAGACCCGCAAAACCATGAAGGGAAGGCGGTCCCTTGCCGCCTTGCAGTGGGTCATCCTGGCCCTGATCCCGGCCCGTCTGGCCTCCATCAGCTTTCTCGGGGGCCAGGAGGCCGGCTGGCCGGCAGCCATCGCCGGTGCACTCCTGATCGGAAGCGGGCTGGCCCGCCTTTTTCAGCGCAGGGAAAACCAGATGATGCTGATCCAGTACCAGCATCTCCTGGGCTATCTGTCAACCCGTCTGGCCGCGGGGGTTCCCCTGGAATACGCTTTTTTGGAATCCGTGGCTCCCATGACTGAGCTTCTGGGCCGGCACAACCCCATTGTCCGTTCGCTCGAAGGGATGCAAAAGAACCTGCGTGCCCAGATGTCGCTTCCCGAAGCCGTGTCCGCCCTGATCCGGGACATGGGTCTGCCCGTCTGCCGCCGGGATTTCACCATGCTGATCATGCTGGCCCAAACAGGCGGCCGCATCGATGTCTTCCTCCGCCAGAGCCATCAGGATCTGTCGGCACAGATCAATATGGCCAATGAAGTGGCCAACGAGAAACGGGGCCAGGCAAGTGAGGCCGCCATCCTGGCCGTCATCCCTTTCTTCATGGCCCGCTTCGTCCTGGACAGCGGCTCCCGTTACGGGCAGTCTGTCCGGGAGCTCCCTGCCATGACCCTGATCCTGACCTTTCTTTATCTGACGGCTGTCCTGGCTCTTTTTATCTTCCTTATGCTCCTGGCACCACCCCGATCTTCTGTCCGGCAAAAGAGCGGGACCAAAAAGAAAAAGACAATCGTTCCGCCCCGCAGGCATCTGGTCTCCCGCTGGCTTTCCCGTCTCTATCTGGACGGCCTGCCCGGGCAGATCGGCCTCTCCCTTTCTTCTTCCGTCCATCTCCTCCACGAGGAAGGGGAGGATCCCTGGATGGTCTATATGGACAGAAAAGCAAAGGACCTTCTTTGGGGACTTCTCCTGGCAGGTCTTTTGGCCCTGACCGGCCGCGTCTCCTGGTTCATCACAGCGCTTTGCCCTCTTCTTTTTTCGCTTCTGCGGGATCTTGATACCTACAGCCGGGCTTCGAAGATGAAGGAGGAGTATCGCTTCTATTACCCTTCCGCAGTCAATTCCCTGCACATTCTCCTGGAAAGCGGCCTGACCCTGGACCGCTCCTTGCGGCTGGTGGCCCAGATCGGCTTTGCAGGCAGCCGGCCCGACAACCCGGTTGCCCTGGCTCTGGGCCGGTCTGCACTCCTCCTGGAGACCGGTTTTGACGGAGCCATGGCCGTCCAGCGCCTGGCCGAGCGCTGCCCCCTGCCCGAGGTCCAGTCGGCGCTTCGCCTCATGGCCCGCTACGAACGGGAAGGCGGAGCCGCCATCCTGGAACTGATCCGCATGCAGGCAGACCGCAGTCGCCAGCTCCACCGGGATGCCCTGCGGGGCAGGGCGGAACAGCGGTCCCTCCTCTATGTCCTGCCCATGACCCTGGACCTGATTGTCGTCATGGCAACTGTCATCCTGCCCGCCCTGGTCAGTATGCAGTTCATCTATTGAGGAAACGACAATTCGGCTGACGGGGTCTGCAGTGGCCCCGGATAGAAAAACCTGAACACCCCTCTGGCCGGATAATGAATAGACAAACCGGCCCGCTTTGAAAGGAGACTGACATGAAGAAAAAAGATGCATTTAAACGTGTGGCCTGGGATGGTTTCGGCACCCTTGAGGTGATCATCATCATTGCCGTTCTCATCACCATTGCCCTGCTCTTCCGGGAGAACATCATCTCCTTTGCAGCCAGACTGATCGACAAGGTCTTCACCTCCTCGGTCATTGACGGACTCTAGGACCGCCCGGCATGCTGAGTTTTATGGCGGACCAGGGGTTCTGGAAGCTGACGCTCCCTGAACCCCTGACACCCCTTCCGGATCCCTATAGCAGTGAACTTTTGCTTTCCTACCGGCCGGATTATCTCTCGCCAGTGACCTGGCGCGTGCAAGGTCAGGAGATCTTCTTCAGGACCATAAGCTCCGGCAGATCTCTTGCCGGAGAAGAAATGGATGGAAGTGCAGGGCCTGCCGCCGGCTTTCGACTGCTGTCCGCCATCCTTGACGCCATACTCCAGGCGGAAGACCAGCTTCTGGATGTGGATCTCCGTCTCCTCCGCCCCGACCTCATTTTCCGGCTGGGGGAGGAAAAAGAAGCAGGGGGTTACCAGATTGTCTGCCTTCCCTTCGCAACACACGGGAACTGCGGCGGTGAAAGTCCTCTCATCCCCTGGCTGGCCTCAACTTTTAATTGGCCGGACGATCAGGCGGAGATCATGAGGGATTTTTTCCAAAACAGGGACTGGAATCAATTATCTGCTTATCTGGAAAGCCGGCAGGAAAAGCGGACTTTGGAAAAGTCAAATCCTCTTCCGCAGCGGCCCTCCATCGGGCAGAGCCTGCGGTCCTGGATCAGGGAACTGCCTGCTCTTTCCTTTCTTTCATCCGGTCCTGATGAGATCCATGAAGATACCGGTGAACTGAATCCGGCGTCCCTGCCGCTTCGCATCGCCCAGCTTTCCCAGGGTCTGCCCGGGACGCCTGAAGAAGAAGAGGGCCTTCGGGCCTACATTCTGACGGACGATTTTCTGGTCGGCCGGGAGCTCTCCCGGACGGATCTGACCATCGATTCCCAGGCGGTCAGCCGCCGCCATGCCCGGATCTGCCTCAAGGACAATCATTTCTTTCTGGAAGACCTGGGCTCCAAAAACGGAACCGTTCTGGACGGAATGAAGCTTGCCCGGCACCGGCCCCAGCTTTTACCCGACAAATGCCGGATCAGCTTTGCCGGCCACGCCTTCTATTTCCTGGCAGACTAAAAAACGCTCCTCCCCTGACCGGGGAAGAGCGTCTCTCGTTTATATTTTTCTTGTTCTATTTGGTTCCGAAGAGCCGGTCTCCCGCATCCCCCAGACCGGGAACGGTGTAGGCATGTTCATTCAGGCGCTCATCTAGTCCGGCACAGAAGATGGGAACGTCCGGGTGCTCGCTGTGCAGCCGCTCGATTCCTTCAGGTGCGGCGATCAGGCAGACAAACTTGATGTGCTCAATGTTCCTGTCCTTGAGGAAACCCACCGAGGCCGCCGCTGATCCTCCTGTGGCCAGCATGGGGTCCAGCAGAATGACGTCGCGGTTTTGAATGTCGTCGGGGAGCTTGCAGTAGTATTCAATCGGCTCCAGGGTTTCGGGATCCCGGTAGAGCCCGATATGGCCGACCTTGGCCATGGGAACCAGGTTGATCATCCCTTCCACCATGCCGAGCCCTGCACGCAGGATGGGGATCAGGGCCAGTTTCTTGCCCTCGATCATGTGGCAGTGGGCGATGCCGATCGGTGTTTCAACATCCACCGGCCGAAGCGGGAGATCCCGGGTCACCTCATAGGCCATGAGCATGGACACCTCGCTTACCAGTTCGCGGAATTCCTTGGTGCTGGTATCCTTGTCGCGCATGATGGCGAGCTTATGTTGGATCAGAGGATGATCGAAGATGAATACGTCTTTGTAACTGCTTTTTTCAGACACAGAAGGTTCTCCTTTCGCGGTCGGCAATCTGCTCCAGCCGGGCATCATGACGTCCTCCGTCATAGGGCTCGGAAAGGAACAAGTCAACCAGCATGAGTGCATAGGGAATGGCAAGGATCCGGCCGCCCAGGGCCAGCATGTTGGCGTCATTGTGATGGCGGGCCATCTCTGCCATGAAACTGTCTGTGCACAGCGCACAGCGGACTCCGGGGTTTTTGTTGGCGACCATGGAAACTCCGATACCCGTTCCGCAGACAACGATCCCCCGGTCACAGGTCCCGTCCACGATCTTGTCAGCTGCCCGCTGACTGAATTCCACATAGCTTGCTGATTCTTCCGAGTAGGTTCCGGCATCCAGGACTTCAAAGCCCTTTTCCGACAAATGCCGGCGGATTGCTTCTTTCATTTCGTATCCGCCATGATCACTGGCGACAACAATCTTCATGACAACCCCCAATCATTTTCTTGCTTCATTTTAGCGCAGGCCTCCTCATTGGACAACGAGAAAAGAGCCGATAATCGGAAAAATTCCTACCGGAATCTTCAGAACAAATCAACAAAAATGTTAATAATGTTGATAAGTGTGTGTATAACTTCAATGACAGGCTTTGTTGATTTCACCCTATCCAAAGGCCGATATATACACCTTTCCAGCACCAGGCATAATTCAATGTATAAACAAATATTTGTTTGCAAATAAGTCTCAAACACTGGTATAGGTGGGTTTTTGAGTATTTATATTAATG
>DUUZ01000025.1 GCA_012841255.1 Clostridiaceae bacterium | reverse complement strand
GACTCTACCGCCTCTTCCGCTATCGTGAAAAGCGGCTCCGCCGTTTTTTGAAAACTTCTCTGCTGGTCCTCGGTACAGGTTTTCTGGCCCTCTCCCTTTTCCTGGTCTTCCACGGCCTGAATTACGCCCGGCCCTCTCTGGCCGGGGACATGGGACTATCCGTCAGGGACCGGTCCCTGGAGGAACTGGACAGCGCCGTCCGCCGTCTGGCCCGGGAGGCCTCCGCGGTAAGAGAGGGGCTGCCCGAGGATGAGACGGGCGTCCTTTTGGGCCTTTCCATGAAGGAGATCCAGGCATCAGCCCAGGAAGGCTGGGACCGCCTGGGCTTGGCCTATCCCCTTTTCCAAAACCGGGCCCGGATGAAGCCCAAGGGGGTTCTGCTCTCCCGCTACTGGTCCTACACCCGCATCATCGGGATTTATATGCCTCTTCTGGCCGAACCCAGCATCAATATCGATCAGCCGGCCTTCATGCATCCGGCGACCGCCGCCCATGAACTCAGTCATGCCCGGGGCTTTGCCCGGGAGGGGGACTGCGACTTTGCCGGCCTTCTTTCCTGCTTCTACCATCCGGGCCCCGTCTGGCGGTATTCAGGGCTTGTCAGTGCCGTCAAAAGTATGGGCGGCAGACTGTGGGAGGAAGATCCCGACCGCTGGTATGCCATCTATCAGTCCGAACTGTCTGCGGCGGTCCAAAGGGATCTGGCCCTGGAGAGTGCATATTGGAAAAAGTTCGAGACCCCAGTGGCCCGGATTTCAGATCAAATCAACGATGCCTACCTGAAAGCCAACAAGGTGGAGGAGGGCGTCAAGAGCTACGGAGCGGTGGTCGACCTGCTTCTGGCCTGGCTGGACGGTGACGCTTTCGAAGAGTTGACAAGAGAAGTCAGAGGCTTAGAATGAGGGTCATGGAGAAACAAACATGGTATTTTCGTCCCTGATATTTCTGTATGTATTTTTACCCCTTTGTCTATTGGCTGTATGGCTTACAACGGACAACCGGGTCCAAAACGCCATCCTTCTTGCGGCCTCGCTTTTCTTTTATGCCTGGGGCGAGCCCATCTATGTCATTCTCATGGTGGCCACCGCCTTTGTTATCTGGCTGTGCGGCCTCATGGTGGGGCGATCGCGGGATAAGGCCCGAAAGAGAGTATTCCTTGGCCTGGCCGTGGTCATTGCGCTCTCCAGCCTGGTCTATTTCAAGTACACGGGCTTTCTGGTCCAGATCATCAACCTCCTGCCCTTCGTCAATCTCAAGGTGCCGGCTATCTCCCTGCCCATCGGGATTTCCTTCTACACCTTCCAGGCCCTGACCTACATCATCGATCTTTATAGGGGGGAAATTAAGACCCAGCGGTCCTTTGCCCGCTTTCTCCTTTACGTGTCCCTCTTCCCCCAGCTGATCGCCGGTCCCATCGTCCGTTATTCCGATGTTGAGCTCCAGCTATCCAAACGCGAGATCACCCTGGACGGGATGGCTTCGGGAATCGGCCGCTTTCTTACGGGTCTGGCCAAGAAGGTCCTGATCGCCAACTATGCCAGCGAGATCGTGGAGGTCTCCCTGGAGTCCGGCCATTTCGCCCAGATCAGTTCAGCCACGGCCCTCCTGGGCATCATCGCCTTTGCCATTCAGATCTACTTCGACTTCTCCGGCTACTCGGACATGGCCATCGGACTGGGGCATATGTTCGGCTTCCACTTCCTGGAGAACTTCAAGCACCCCTACATCGCCTCCACCATCACGGAATTCTGGCGGCGCTGGCATATTTCGCTGAGCACCTTCTTCCGCGATTATGTCTACATCCCTTTGGGCGGCAACCGCCATCACCGGCTCCGCAACACCTTCCTGGTCTGGTTTTTGACCGGCCTTTGGCACGGGGCCAGCTGGAATTTTGTCCTTTGGGGTCTTTACTATTTTGCACTTCTCATGTTTGAGAGGGCCTTCATTCTTCCCAACCAGAAGAAGATCCCCAAATTTCTGGGCCATATCCTGACCATGATCGCCGTCCTTTTCGGCTGGAGCCTCTTTTATTTCACCGACTGGTCACGACTTATGACTTTCTTGGGCGGATTTTTGCACCGGGT
>DUUZ01000024.1 GCA_012841255.1 Clostridiaceae bacterium | reverse complement strand
GGGATGGGCAGGAGGTTGGTGAAGCCGATGGCCACCGATAAAAGACCCAGGAGAGTTGCCAGGCTGGACGCAATATCGGCCAGGGACCGGCCACCCGTCACCGTATCGGCCGCCATGGAGACGATGGTGATAGGGCCTGCAAAGCTGTCCCGGAAGCCGATCTTGCCGGCAAAGAGCATGCCCAGTCCACGGACCGTGGTCCGAAAGATGGAAATGGGATACTGGATACCCTGGCTCAGGATGTCCCCGGCCCTTTTCGAAAGGGTCAGGACGATTCCCAGGGGCATGTCGGCCTCCAGCATGAAGGGCGTGACCACAAGCTCCATCTTTTTCCCCTTGCGGATAATTTCACTTGAAAGAGGCTGACCTTCGGACTCCAAAATGGCCTGGGTGACGGCTTCCGTCTCACCGAAGGGGATGCCCGCCAGGGTCAGGACCTGATCCCCCTGCATGAAGCCGGCCTCACCCTGGTCGGCGTCGGCATGGACCGATACAATGGTGTAGCTTCCGTCTTCACCTTCCGAGTAGGTGATCCCCAGCATGGGCCGGGGCGGTGCTTTTTGGGGCTCCAGGGTCTCCTGGTGCCGGCTCCCGTCGGCCTTGACATATTCGATGACCCAGGCCTCGTCCTCGCCGTGGCCCATCTCGGCGATGGAAAGATCCAGGGGGCTTGTAACCCGCATGCCGTTCAGTCTGGTAATCCGGTCGCCTGTCTCAATGGAGGAACTGTAAAGAAGCGTCTCCTCCCGGACCCGGCCGATCCTGGGGACGACGGCTCCCTGGGCGGTGAAAAGAATGACAAAGACCAAAAGGGCGGTGACAAAGTTCAGGAAGGGTCCCATGGCGATGACGATGGCCCGCTGCCATTTGGGCTTGTTCTCAAAGAGGCCGGGATCGTCCGGTTCATAGTCGGCCTTGCCCTGGCCCTCGATTTCCGATTCCTCCCCGGCAAAACTGACCGAAGCCCCCAGAGGCAGGGCCTTGATGTTGTAGCGGATCCCGTTTTTTTCACGCTCGAAGAGGACCGGCCCCATGAAGATGGAAAACTGTTCAATCTTGAACCCTAAGGCCCGGCCGGCCAGGAAGTGGCCCAATTCGTGTATCACCATGATCAGGCCCAGGATCAATACCCCGGCCAGAATACCAAGAAAAGTCATAGTTGCTCCTGTTATCCGGATCAGGAAACCGGCCAGTTGGCGGCCGCATCCATCACGCGCAAATGTTGGTTCATCATATCATCAAAGCTTGGCGCCTTTATGGCCATGAGCGGGCTAAAGCGGTCAAGCGCTCTTTCAATTATGTCAAATATGGAAAGAAAACTGATCTCCCCGGCAAGAAAGCGGCCCACCGCCGCCTCATTGGCGGCATTGAAGGCCAGGGGCAAAAGTCCTCCTGCATCAAAGACCTCACGGGCCAGGCGGATGGAAGGAAAACTTTCCGCATCCACCGGTTCGAAGGTCAAGGCAGAGTGTCCGTTCGCGAAAAAGTCAAAAGGCGGTCTTTCGGCACGCCAGCTCCGCTGGGGAAAGGTCAGGGCAAAACGGATGGGCAGGGTCATGTCCGGCGGGCCCAGCTGGGCAAATAGACTGCCGTCCTTGAGTTCAATCAGGGAGTGGATAATGCTTTGCCGGTGGATGACCACGTCCATTTCGCCGGTTCCCAGATTGAAAAGATGGCAGCCTTCAATGACTTCGAAGGCCTTGTTCATCAAAGTGGCCGAATCGATGGTGATCTTGCCCCCCATCTTCCAGGTGGGATGATCCAGGGCTTCACTGACGGTCACATCGGCCAGCCGGTCCCTTGTCCGGCCCTGGAAAGGGCCTCCTGAACAGGTCAGGACGGCTCTTTTCAAGTCTTGCCTGTCCGCAGTAAAAAGACACTGCCAGATGGCGGAATGCTCGCTGTCCACCGGCATGATCCAGGCCCCGGATTCCAGGGCCCTCCGTCGGACCTCATGGCCCCCTGCCACCAGACTCTCCTTGTTGGCCAGGGCGATCTTGCGGCCCAGGGAGGCTGCGGCCAGAACCGGTTCCAGGCCAGCAAAGCCTGTGATCGCAGCGACAACGGTATCCGCCGTCTCAAAGGAGGCGGCCTGGACGGCCCCCTCCCGCCCCTCCCCGATCCGGGGCAAGGAACTTTTGGGAAGCCGTTCCGAGAGTGCGGCCTGGAGGCGGTCCCGGGCATCCCGGTCGGCCACGCTGACAAATAGGGGGGAGAATTCCAGGATCTGCCGGACCAGCTCGTCAATATTCTGACCGGCAGCCAGGGCATCCACGCGCCAGCCTTCCTCCCGGGCCACCGCCAGAGTCTGGCGGCCGATGGATCCGGTCGAACCCAGGACCGACAGCACCCGGGTCGGCGGGACCTGCGTGTCAGGGCCGGGCGGGACAAGTTCCGATGTCCGGATCAAGGCGGTCATTTTTATTAGAGGACGGCACCTGCCAGAAGAGCCAGGAGCAGCATGGCCGGCAGCGTGGCGGAGATACTGTCAAAGCGGTCCGAAATTCCTCCGTGACCGGGCAGGAGAGTGCCGAAGTCCTTGATGCCGCACCAGCGTTTAACTGCCGAGGACTGCAGGTCCCCCAGCGTGGCGGAAAGGCTCATGAGGATGGCTGCAAAAAGGGAAAAGGCGATGGAAAGTCCGGTGGAATAACCGGAGGCCTTGCCGATGACGGCCGGGAAATACAAAAGATAAAGGAGAATGGTTCCCAGTATGCCGCCGATGGTCCCTTCCCAGGTCTTCTTGGGGCTCAGGGCCGGCGAAAAGCGCATGTGGCCCAGAAGGCGGCCGGCAAAGTAGGAGAAGGTGTCGGAGATCCAGGCCGTCAGAATGGCCAGGACGAACCAGGACCAGCCCGTGCGGCTGCCGAAAAGCAGGGCGATAGCGGAGGCCAGGGGCAGGGAGGAGGTCAGCGTGATGGCGGATTCGGCCACCGTCTCCGGCAGGATGGAGGGTCCCTTGCGCCACATGCGGAAAAGGCCGGTCATGGGCAGGATGAATAACATGAAGAGGGCATAAAAACCGAAAATCCGGGGCGCGACCACGGTGTTGACCGATGCATCGATGCTGGACGGCAGACCCCGTAAAAGTGTCCCTTCCAGAATTCCGAGAAGGGCCAGAAGGCCCAGGAGGACCGAGAGAACGGCCGGGAACAGAACCCGGACCCCGGGCATCTGAAGGCGGATGGCCTGGCCTTTCTCGAAAGCGCTCAAAAAGGCGACGGCAGCACTCAAAATGACCGGGATCAGCGGCACCCAACGGCCGGGAATGATAAAGACCAGCATGATACCGACGTAAACCGCGGCAGTGGTGACCCTTGTCATCAGTTCCTTGTTCTTACCCATAATAAACTCCTGTCCTCGTGCCGTCAGACGTCCCCGAAGCGGCGCTGGCGTGTCTTGTAGTCGGCAATTGCCCGGTCCAGTTCGAATGCTCCGAAATCGGGCCAGAGGCATTCCTCCGTATATAATTCCGTGTAGGCCGTCTGCCAGATCAGGAAATTGGAGAGCCGGTACTCCCCGCCCGTCCGGATCAGCAGGTCCGGTTCCGGCAGATCGTCAATGTACAAATAGCGGGAAAACCCTTCCTCGTTCAGGGAGGACGGATCAAGTCCTTCCCGGAGCATATCCCGGGCAGCCCTTTGGGCGGCCTGGACGATTTCCCTTCTTCCCCCGTAGTTGAAAGCGATGACCAGCTGGAGTTCCGTCCGGTCCCGGGAGCTTTCCTCGGCCTCCTCCATGGTCCGGACCACATCGGCCGGCAGATCCCCCCGCTCCCCGATGAAGCGGAGACGGATTCCCTCGGCCTCCATTTCCCGGGCATATTTGCGGAAATAGTGGGAGAATAGCCGCATCAGGGCGCCGACCTCAGCCTTGGGCCGCCGCCAGTTCTCAGTTGAAAAAGCATAGACGGTCAAATAAGGAATGCCCCGCTCCCGGCAGAGCACGCAAAGAGTGCGCAGATTCTCAGCCCCCTCCCGGTGGCCGAATTCGCGCCGCCTGCCCTGTTTCTCCGCCCATCGTCCGTTCCCGTCCATGATGACGGCCAGATGCCTCAAGACAGGCTCCTCTTCCCGGATCATTCCTTCAGCTGGCACGGGCGATCAGATCTCCATGATCTCCTTGGTCTTGCGGTCGATCTCCTCATCAATCTTCTCGATGTAACGGTCGGTCATCTGCTGGATCTCCTCACCGAGGCTGAATGAAACGTCCTCGGAGATCTCCTTGTCCCGCAGCATAACCTTGAAGTGGTCATTGGCCTCGCGGCGGATATTGCGGACGGACACCTTGGCGTCCTCGCCCTTCTTGGCGACTTCGCGGGTCAAATCTCGCCGGCGTTCCTCGGTCATGGCCGGGAAGTTCAGGCGGAGGCAGCGGCCGTCATTGACTGGGTTGATACCCAGGTCGCTGGCCTGGATGGCCCGCTCAATTTCCTTGAGCATGCCGGTATCCCAGGGGGTGATCATGAGCATCTTGGCCTCGGGAACCTGGATGTTGGCAATCTGTGACAGGGGCGTGGGGACTCCGTAATAGGGAACCGTGATGGGGTCAAGGACGTGCGGATTGGCCCGTCCCGCCCGGACCGTGCGAAGCTCGGCTTCCAGAACGGAAATCGATTTTTTCATCTTCTCTTCATAAGTGCCTGTGGTCTGTTCGTGAATATCCATGGGTGCCATAAGCCGTCCCTCCTCTTATTACATGCGTTTATTCTACCAAATCGTAAGATCCTGTCCGCAACAGGCCTCACCTTTCCTCGGACACCAGGGAGCCGATGGCCTCCCCTGCCGCCGCCCGGATGATATTTTCCGGGTCATTGCCGTTGATCACCTTCAGCTTCAGGCCGAAGGCACGGCAAAGGGCCGCTGCCGTGGCGTCGACCACATCCAGCTTCTCCTCCAGGATCTGGCTGAAGCTGAGCTCGTGCAAAAGGCGGGCATCGTCATATTCGTGCGGATTCTTGTCATAGACCCCGTCGACCAGGGTGGACTTGAGAATCAGGTCACAGCCGGTCTCCGCCGCCCGGAGCGCGGCTGCGGAATCCGTTGAGAAGAAGGGATTACCCGTTCCGCCGGCAAAGATAACCACCCTGCCCTCTTCCAGGTGGCGGCGGGCTTTTTGCCCGTCCATGGCTTCCCCGACGGAAGGCATAAAGACTGCGGTCATCAGGCGGCAGTCCAGCCCTTGGGATTCCAGGGCATCCGCCAGGGCGACGGAATTCATGACTGTGGCCAGCATGCCGACCTTGTCGGCCGCCACCCGGTCCATGCTGCCGCTGGACCGGCCCCGCCAGAAATTCCCGCCTCCTGTCACGATCCCCAGCTCATGACCCTTCTCGGTCAGCCTGCAGACGATGGAGGCGTAGCGGACCAGGGTGTCGTAGTCGATGCCGTTCCCGTTCTGCCCGGACAGGGCCTCCCCCGACAATTTCAGCAATATCCGTTTATACTTCATCTCGTCCTCCTCAAAAGGCCAACCGGCCTGCCGGTATTATCTCACAGAAGGCCGCCTCTGTTTCCATATGCAAAGAGGGCGCCGTGGCGCCCTCTTCAGATTCGGAAAATCTCATTATTTATTGAGCTGTGCCGCAACTTCCTCAGCGAAATCTTCGTTTCGCTTCTCCAGTCCCTCGCCCATCTCAAAGCGGACAAAGCGGCGGACCTTGATGTTCTCGCCGATCTTGCCGATCATCTCCTTGACCAGCTGCTCGCAGGTCTTGCTGTCATCGCGGATGTAGGCCTGCTCCATCAGGCAGACTTCCTGATAGAACTTCTCAATGCGGCCGTCCACGATCTTGTCGACGATCTTCTCGGGCTTGCCCGATTTGATGGCCTGGTTGCGGGCGATGTCGCGCTCCTGCTCGATCACTTCCTCGGGGATGTCCTCCCGGCGGACGTAGAGCGGCTTCATGGCGGCGACCTGCATGGCCATATCCCGGACCAGCCCCTTGAATTCTTCATTCTTGGCGGCGAAGTCGGTCTCGATGTTGACTTCGATCAGAACGCCGATCCGTCCGCCCTCATGGATGTAGGAATCAACCACACCCTCGGCGGCGATACGGCCGGATTTCTTCTCGGCGGCGGCCAGGTCATTCTCCCTCAGCCACTTGACAGCCTTCTGCATGTCCCCTTCGGCGGCCTGGAGTGCCTTTTTGCAGTCCATCATGCCGGCGCCGGTCATCTCTCTTAGTTCTTTAACCATTTGTGCGGTGATTTGCATACTATCCCTCCCGATTATTCCTGGTATTACTCGCCTCTTAAGCGTCTGCTTCTTCTGTTTCGTCGTATTCAAGTACTTCCGCTTCGCCTTCATCGGCCGACAGGTCGACTTCAAAGCCTTCCTTGCCCTCGATGACCGCATTGGCCATGACGCTGGTGATCAGCTTGATGGCGCGGATGGCATCGTCGTTGCCGGGGATGACAAAGTCCACTTCCTCGGGGTCGCAGTTGGTATCCACGATGGCCACGATGGGGATGCCCAGCCTTCTGGCTTCGGCGACCGCAATGTGCTCCTTCTTGGTATCGACGACAAAGAGGCAGGACGGGAGATGCTTCATCTCCGCTACACCGCCCAGGTTGCGTTCCAGTTTCTCGAGCTCCAGCCTCAGGGAAGCGATTTCCTTTTTGGGCAGCCCCTGCCAGGCATTGGTCTCCTCTTGTTCACGCAGTTCATGCAGGCGGTCAATGCGCTTTTTGATGGTCTGGAAATTGGTCAGGGTCCCGCCCAGCCAGCGGTTGTTGACATAGAACATCCCGCTTCTTGCGGCTTCC
>DUUZ01000202.1 GCA_012841255.1 Clostridiaceae bacterium | reverse complement strand
TTTTGCTGATCGGCATCCTTCATGCCTATAAGGTCAAGGGAGCCATCCTGATCGGCGTCCTGGCTGCGACGGTCATCGGCATCCCCATGGGCGTAACTAAAGTCCCCGCCTCTCTTGTGGCTCTGCCTTCGGTTTCGGAGTACGGAAACCTGGTGTTTGCTTACGATTTCAAGGCATTGCTTTCCAATATCCCCGAGGCTCTGGTCTGGATCTTCATACTCTTTGTCGGTGACTTTTTCGGTACTCTGAGCTGTGTTACTGCTATCGGTGTGCAAACAGGAATGGCGGATGAGCACGGAAACTTCCCCGACATGCAGAAGCCCTTCATCGTGGACTCCATCGGCACCGTGGTCGGATCGGCGACGGGAAATACAACAGTATCAACCTTTATCGAATCAACCGCGGGCGTCGCTGCGGGAGGACGGACCGGCCTGTCCATCGTGGTCGTGGCCATCATGTTCTTCATCAGCATCTTCTTCGCCCCCCTCTTCATCATGATCCCCAACGCTGCGACAGGCGCCGCCCTGATCTTTGTCGGCTTCTCCATGCTGAGTAGCTTCTCCAAGCTTGACCTCAGCGACTTTGCCGGCTATTTCGGACCCTTCCTCATGATCCTCATCGTGGTCTTCACAGGGCAGATGGCAGGAGCGATCGCGTTTGGCATCCTGGCCGACGTCTTCATGAAGGTGGTGACCGGCAAGTTCAGGCAGGTTCCGATTCCCATGTACATTCTTTGTATCCCGTTGGTCCTCTACTTCCTGGTTTAGGATGTGTTTTGCTGATATTCAGCGCAGGAAAGGCTTTCCCGGCTCTGCCGGGGAAGCTTTTCCCATATTTTCGGAAATGAGCGTCAATAATGATTCACTGCAAATGTAACTTTTACTCCGATTCACTGAAATACCATACCGACATCAATGTGCTGCTCCCCAAGCCTGCCGGAGGGGAGGAAGAATTCCCTGTTCTCTTCCTGCTCCATGGCGGGTCGGATGACTGCAACTCCTGGATGCGGCAGACGGCTGCCGAACGCTATGCCAGGGAACACGGCGTGGCCCTGGTCATGCCCAGCGGCCACAACAGCTTCTATTGTGATGCCGTATACGGGGAAGCCTTTTTTACCTACATCACGGAAGAACTGGTCCCTTTGGTCCGCCGGCTCTTCCCGGTCTCGGACAAGCGGGAAGAGACCTTTTTCGCCGGCTCATCCATGGGCGGCTACGGCAGCACCCTGATCGCCATGAAACGGCCGGATCTCCTGTCTGCCTTCGGGGTCTTCTCGGGAGCCATCGACCCTTACCGCATCGAAACCCGTCTCCGTGAAATCGGGATCAATGACGTGCGCTTCGATCTTATCTTCGGCGGATCCGAGACCATTGAAGGCGGACCCTACGATCTCTTCAAGCAGGTCCGGGACTTCCCGGATCATTAAGATAAAGCCTTCTCCGTCATCTATTGCGGAGAAGAAGATATTATTAATTACGACATGAGTGTCGAGCTCTATGAGGCCCTGCTCGAAAAGGGGTTTGATTCCCGTTTCGTGGCAAGGGGCGGCGGGCACGATTTTCTCTTCTGGGATTCCTGCCTGGAAGATTTTTTCGGACAGTTGAAGAAAGAAGGTTTGGTATGAATCAGGAATTGAGACAGAAAATCCAGGGGATGGAAGAAGAGGTCATCACCTGGCGCAGGCAGCTCCATAAATACCCCGAGCTGTCCTTCAAGGAATACAGGACGACCGGGTACATCAAGGAGGCCCTTGCCGGGCTGTCGGGTATCCAGGTCTCCCATCCCACCGAGACATCGACCATCGTTGACCTGGACACGGGCCGGCCCGGCCGCAGCATCGCCATCCGTGCCGATATCGATGCGCTTCCCATCCAGGAAGAGAACGACCTGGACTTCCGTTCGGTCCACGACGGTGTCATGCACGCCTGCGGCCATGACGGCCATACGGCCGCCCTGCTCGGAGTGGCCCATATCCTGGCCAATAATACGGAATACTTCGACGGCAAAATCAAGCTGATCTTCCAGCATGCGGAAGAGCAGCCGCCGGGCGGCGCCATCGAGCTTTACGAAGCCGGGGTCATGGAGGGCGTAGATGAACTTTACGGTTTCCACCTGAGTTCAGCCTTCCCGACCGGAGTCTTCGGGATCCGGGCAGGTGTCCTGACGGCTGCCACTGATGAGTTCCGCATCAAGGTCATCGGCCAGGGCGGCCATTCGGCCTTCCCCCAGCTCTGTGTCGATCCTGTCGTCATCGGCGCCCAGGTGATCACGGCCATCCAGACCATCGTTTCGAGGAAACTTGCGGCGTCAGATGAGGCGGTGATCTCCACCTGCATGGTCAATGCAGGGACGGCCTACAACATCATCCCTGACAGCATTGACCTGACCGGTTCCATCCG
>DUUZ01000201.1 GCA_012841255.1 Clostridiaceae bacterium | reverse complement strand
GCCATGGACAAGGCCCGGCCGGGAGTTCTGGAGGAGCGGCTTTTGTTCGGGGTTACGGGCAGCGGAAAGACGGAGGTCTATCTGCGGGCAGCCCAGTCGGTTCTGGAGGCCGGAAGGCAGGTTCTGATCCTGGTCCCTGAGATTGCCCTCACCCCCCAGATGACCCGCCGCCTGACCTCCCGCTTCGGGGAGCAGGTGGCTATTTTGCACAGCCGGCTGACCCCGGCTGAACGCTATGAGACCTGGCAGCGGGTTCTCTCCCAGGAGATCCCCATCGTGGTCGGCGCCCGGTCTGCCATCTTCGCCCCCCTGGCCAACATCGGCCTCATCGTGGTGGATGAGGAGCAGGAATCCAGCTACAAGGCGGAGATGAAACCCCGCTATTATGCCCCCGACATCGCCCGGATCCGAGCCATGCTGAACGGGGCCGTCCTGCTTCTGGGATCGGCCACCCCCCAGGTTTCCTCTTTTCGCAGAGCCCGGGAAGGCCCTTCCGCCTTATTGACCCTGCCCGGCCGGATCAGCCGCCAGGGCTTGCCGGAGGTGGAGATCATCGACATGCGCCGGGAATATGCGGCGGGGAATCTGACCCTATTCAGCCGCCGTTTTGAGGACCTGATGGAGGAAACCCTGAAGCGGGGCGAGCAGGCCATGATTCTCTTGAACCGCCGGGGCTTCTCCCGCGTCCTGGTCTGCCGCAACTGCGGCTGGCAGATGCGCTGCTCTTCCTGTGACGTGGGGCTGACGACCCACATCAACCCCTATGCGCCCGACCGCCTGCCCACCCGCATGGTCTGCCACCTGTGCGACCGGATCAGCCGGGTCCCGAAAATCTGTCCCGAGTGCGGCAGTGAGGAGATCGCGCCGGCCGGGGCCGGGACCCAGCAGGTGGAGGACAGCCTGGCCCGCCGCTTCCCCTTGGCCCGGGTCCTGCGCATGGACCAGGACACGACCCGGGGCCGTTTTTCCCACCGGGACCTTCTGGACCGATTTGAATCGGGCGAAGCCGATATCCTGGTCGGGACCCAGATGATCGCCAAGGGTCACGACTTCCATAATGTGACCCTTTCCGCCATTTTATCGGCCGACCAGCTTCTGGGGACCGGGGAGTTCAGGGCCTCGGAACAGGCCTTCCAGCTCATGACCCAGGCCGCCGGCCGGGCCGGCCGGGGGGACAAGAAAGGCCGGGTCATCATCCAGGCTGTGCAGCCGGACCACTTTGTCATCCATACGGCGGCCCGCCAGGACTATGAGAGTTTTTACCGGGAGGAGATCATCTTCCGCCGCCGGATGGACTACCTGCCCTTCGGCCATATCGGTCTTGCCGAATTCCGGGGTTTCCAGGAGAGGGAAACCGAGGACATGGCCCTGGACTTCTACCGGTCGGCCCGGGCCCTGGCCGCAAGTCTGCCGGATACTTTCAAGGAAACGGTCATTTCCGAACCCGCCCCTTCGCCTATCGCAAAAATCCGCAACCGCTACCGTTTCCGGATCGTGGTTCGGGAGCCCGAGGCCCAGCTTCTGACCCGGCTCATGTTCCATGTTGCCGACCGGATGAAGCGGAAGAACCAGGTCTCCTTCATTGTCGATATTGACCCCTGGTCCACCCTTTAGAAGGGGCGTACCGCCTGCAACTGGGGGCCTTAGGCTCCCGCCCTGTGATAAACTTTAGAAAAAGGAGGTCGGCATGGCCCTGCGTGAAATTCTGACAGAAGGTGATCCGGTACTGAACCGGCGCTCCCGCCCCGTTGAAAAGTTCGACCAGCGTCTTCATGAACTGGTGGATGACATGGTAGAGACCATGTATGAGGGCGACGGCGTCGGCCTTGCTGCGCCTCAGATCGGGGTCCTGCGCCGCATCTTCGTCATGGATGTCGGGGAGGGGCCTCTGGCCTTTATCAACCCGGAAATCATGGAAGAAGACGGTGAGCAGGAAGGTCCCGAGGGCTGTCTTTCCCTGCCCGGTCTTTTCGGGATTGTCAGCCGGCCGCAGAAGGTCAGGGTCCGGGCCCAGGACCGGGACGGCGTCTTCTTTGAGATGACGGCAGAGGATCTGGCAGCCCGCTGTGTCTGCCACGAGAATGACCACCTGGACGGCATCCTATTCCGCCGCCACTCCCAGGTTCCCCTTTGCTCTTTTGACGAACTGCCCGGTTACGAACCCGAGGAGGAGGCCGAAGAAGGGGGCGAAGCCTGATGTCTTTTGTTTTCATGGGGACACCCGAATTTTCAACCATCGTCCTGGACCACCTTGAAGAGGCCGGTTTTTTGCCGGCCTTGACCGTGACCCAGCCGGACCGGCCCTGCGGCCGGGGCCAG
>DUUZ01000200.1 GCA_012841255.1 Clostridiaceae bacterium | reverse complement strand
GGCCTGGTCCAGCTGCTGGTCATCGTCCTGGTCGCGGCCTTGCTCTTCAGTGCCGGCTACCAGATGCTGACCAAGAAGTCGGCGACCGACTTCATCGGCGACCGCTTCGCCCACGTCTTCCGGCGGGTGGGCACCTTCCAGGACCGGGATACCGCAAGCGACGATGACCGCATGCAGATCGAGCAGGCTGAACTGGCGCTCGGATCGGGCGGCCTGACCGGCAAGGGCCTGGGCAAGAGTGTCCAGAAACTCAACTGGCTGTCCGAGGCCCATAACGACTTCATCCTGCCCGTCATCGGGGAGGAGCTGGGCTTTATCGGGGTGTCGGCCGTCATCCTGCTCTTTTTGGCCTTCCTTGCAGCCGGCATCATGGTGGCCCGGCGGGCCTCCACCCACATGGGCATGCTGATCGCAGCCGGCAATACCATCCTGATTGTCCTCCAGGCCTTTCTCAATATGGCCGTGGCGGCCAGCCTCATTCCCACCACGGGAATCTCGCTTCCCTTTTTCAGCGCCGGCGGCACGGCCAATATCTTCTTTGCGCTGGCGGCCGGCATGGTTCTTTGCGTCTCCAAGTCCGGTGTCGCAACCGATCCGGAAATCGCCCGGATCGTGGACCGGGGCCAGAGGAAGAAGGCCCGGGGCAAGAAAACAGTTGAGGAAGATGACAGTATGCGCTACGCTGTATAGGAATTTCTTGACAAAGCGGGACGGGCATGAGAGGCAAGGACATTTCGGATACCATCATCATTGCGGCAGGCGGGACCAGCGGCCATATTTATCCGGCCCTGGCCATTGCATCTGCAATCCGGGACAAGCTGCCCGACGTCTCAATTCTTTTCAGCGGAGTGGCCCACAGCCTTGAAGAAAAAATGGTCAAGGAAGAGGATTATCCCTTCTGCCCGGTACCGGCCCAGAACCTGCCCTCGCGTCAGGACCGCCGCTTCTTCAGCTGGATTTCCAGGAATACCAAGGGCTATTTTGCAGCCCGCCGGCTCTTGAAGGAAAAGCGCCCCCGCCTGGTCATCGGGACGGGAGGTTTCGTCTCGGCCCCCCTGATTGCCGCAGCCGGCATGATGGGCATCCCCTATATCCTCCACGAACAGAACTCCATTCCCGGCAGGGCCAACCGCCTCTTCTCCAAAAAGGCCCATACAGTCTTTATTTCCTACGAGTCCAGCCGCCCTCTCTTCCGCCGCCAGGATCACCTGGTTTTCAGCGGCAACCCCGTCCGCCCTCTTTTCTATGAACTGGACCGGGAGGAGGTCAGAGAAGAGCTGGGCGTACCCGGGGAGGCTTTCCTGGTCCTGATCATGGGAGGCAGCCTGGGGGCCCGGACCCTGAATAATGCCATCTCGGGGCTGGCCGGTCTTCCGGCCTGGACTGAACTTCTGCAAGCCCATCCGGAGATCCGTCTGGTCATCAGCACCGGGGTCCAGAGTGCGGCCGGTTCAGCCGAGGCCCTGGCCGGGGTACCGGGTGTCATCCGGGCGGAGAGCTTCCTGCACGATGCGCCGGGCTGGATTGCGGCCTGCGACCTCTTTGTCGGCCGGGCCGGGGCCATGACCTGTGCGGAGATCGCCGCCCGGGGCCGTCCCTCCATTCTCATTCCCTTTCCCTATGCCGCCGATGATCACCAGACCTTCAATGCCCGGGCCATGGAAGAAGCCGGGGCGGCACAGGTCTTCCAGGACCGGGACTTCAACAGCCAGGTCTTGTGCGGGACTTTAGCCCGTATGGTCAACCAGCCCGATGAGCTGGCCCTCATGGGCGACCGGGCCCGCCACTGGGCGACACCGGATGCGGCAGACAAGATTGCCCGGCTTGTGGCGGGGATCATGAAGAACAATGAGCCAGAGAGCCCCTAAGAAAAAACCGCGTCCCAGGGGCGCCCGCCGCGACCCTCATTACCCGGACCTCTTTCAGCCCTCCCCCTTCACCGAGGAGAGCCGGAAGAAAAGGGCCACGGCCCGGCGCCGCAAGGCTTTCGTGGGCTGGCCCCTCAAGGTCCTGACCGTGGTTGCCGCAGTCCTCCTGATCGCCACCCTCCTGGTTCTTTTACCGCAGTTCACCATTGAGAAGATCACGGTGACCGGCACCCGCCTGATCGATGACCAGGCCGTGGCCGGCTATGCCCAATCCTTTGTCGGAGCCCACTTCCTGACCCTGGTCGACGGCTCCCTGTCCCGCTATGCCAGTCTGCGCTCCGGCAGCCTGGAGACGAAAATCCTGGAGGCCTTCCCCCTCATGCGGGATGTGGATGTCCGCTACCATTTCCCCTCCGAAATCCGGATCCGGGTGGATGAACGGCTGGAGGTCCTGGCGGTCCGCATCTCCGGCGGCTATGCCCTCCTGGACCGGGACCATGTCATTTTGCGGATCACGGAAGAACGGGATTTCTCCCTGCCGGTCCTGGAAGGCGTCTCCGTTTTGAAGGAGGCGGTCCAGGGCCAGGTTTTGGATGTGGACGACGAATCTTTGCTGGTGGAAGCGGCCCGCATGATCTCCGAATTAATCCGCCATGATGAGGCCAACCGGCCAGGTCGGCCCCTCATGAAGGAGGTCCGCCAGTTCCGTCAGCTGTCCGGTCTTCAGTTTTATTTGTTCATTCCCCTGGAACAAGGGGGGGAGATTCGTGTTAAACTGGAAGACAACAGGTCATTACAGGACAAATTTAAGCTTCTCAGCCATCTGCTGGATGAAGAGGAGATCCTGCAAGAGCTCCCGGGTGAGCTGGACCTGACGGGCCAAACCGCCTATTTCCGGCCCGACACCCACTAAAGGCGGACCTGTCCCATCAGGACATCCTGACGGGGAGGGCAGTTCATCCAGGGAGGTGCGCGCTTGTGTTAATCATCATCGGATTGCTCTTGGGGCTGCTTTTGGGCCTCTTCGCCAATGTCGCCCTGCCCGCCGCACTGGTCCCTTATCTGGCCGTTTTCACCCTGATCGGGATCGATGCCCTGACCGGCTCCTGGACTGCTCTTCGCGAGGGCGGCTTTGAACCGCTGCGAT
>DUUZ01000199.1 GCA_012841255.1 Clostridiaceae bacterium | reverse complement strand
GTCCTACGGTTCCGGCTACGGCGGGAATGCGCTTCTGGGCAAGAAGTGCTTTGCACTTCGGATCGCCTCGGTCCAGGCCCGTGATGAGGGCTGGATGGCCGAGCATATGCTGATCCTCCGTCTGACATCCCCGAAAGGCCGGGTCTACCATGTCTGTGGCGCCTTCCCCTCGGCCTGCGGCAAGACCAATCTGGCCATGCTCCGTCCCACCATCCCCGGCTGGCGTGTGGAGGCGGTCGGCGACGATATTGCCTGGATGCGCTTTGGTGACGACGGCCGTCACTACGCCATCAATCCCGAGGCCGGCTTCTTCGGCGTGGCGCCCATGACCTCCTATGCGACCAATCCCAATGCCATGGACACCATCCGCACCGAGACCATATTCACCAACGTAGCCCTGACCGATGACGGGGATGTCTGGTGGGAAGGCGGGGATGAACCCGCACCCGGCCACCTGATCGACTGGCTGGGCCGGGACTGGACGCCGGAGTCGGGGGAAAAGGCAGCCCATCCCAACTCCCGCTTCACCACCCACGCCAAAAACTGCCCCTCCATCGCCCCCAGCTGGGAGGATCCGCAAGGCGTCCCCATCGATGCCATCCTGGTCGGCGGCAGAAGGCCCACCACCATCCCCCTGGTCTACGAGAGCTTTGACTGGGAGCACGGCGTTTTCATGGGGGCCATCATGGGCTCGGAAATCACGGCTGCCGTCATTTCGGATAAGATCGGCCAGGTCCGCCGCGATCCCTTCGCCATGCTTCCCTTCATCGGCTACCATGTCGGCGACTACCTGTCCCACTGGCTGGATATCGGCAGAAAAGGCGATCCGGATAAACTGCCCAGGATCTTTGCTGTCAACTGGTTCCGCCGGGGCGAGGACGGACATTTCCTCTGGCCGGGTTTCGGCGAAAATAGCCGGGTCCTGAAGTGGGTGGCCGAGCGCTGCGACGGTTCCAGGGATGCGGTCCAAACGCCCATCGGCTATATGCCCAGGCCGGAAGACCTGGATACCCGGGGACTGGATCTTCCCTCTGAAGATCTTGAAGCCATTACGACCATCAATCCGCATGAGTGGAGGGCGGAGCTTGAGGCCATTGAGGAACACTTCAAAGGCTACGGCCCCAAGATGCCGGAAGAATTGTATGCCCAGCTTGACCGGGTCCGGTCCAGCCTGAATGAAGAAGAATGAGGTAACCCATGCTCTCCGACCGTATCCGGCAAATGGCGCCGTCCCAGACGCTTGAACTAAACAGTAAAATTGCAAGGCTGAGAAGCCAGGGCAAAAACATCATCGCCCTGAACAGCGGGGAACCGGACTACAATACCCCCAGGCCCATTATTGATGCGGCCACCCGGGCCATGCTGGAAGGGCGAACCAAATACACGCAAACCCCGGGGATCCCGGAACTTCGGGAAGCCATTGTGCGGAAATTTCAAAAAGATAACGGGATTGAATACGGCACCGACGAGATCCTGGTTTCAACCGGGGCCAAGTATGCCCTGACCATCGCCTTGCAAAGCCTTTGCAATCCCGGCGATGAAGTCATCATCCCCACCCCCTGCTGGGTCAGTTACGTCGAGATGATCAAGCTGGCAGGCGGCATCCCGGTCCTGGTGCCGGTCCGGGAAGATAATCAGCTGGATATGGACAAGATCAGGGCGGCGGTCACCGGGAAGACCCGGATTCTCCTGATCAACAGCCCCAATAATCCGACCGGTGCCGTCTATCCTAAAGAAACCATGAAAGCTCTGACGGCTCTGACCCTGGATCGGGATCTCTATCTTATCTCCGATGAGGTCTATGAAAAACTGATCTACGGGTCAACCCCGCATGTCAGCCCGGCCTCCTTCTCACAGGAAATCCGCGACCGGACGATTACGGTCAATGCCTTTTCCAAGTCCTACTCCATGACC